>NZ_JBSQBB010000006.1:0-66755 GCF_053851635.1 Mycoplasma sp. 2575 | reverse complement strand
AATTCTATTTCATGCATAATAAGACCACCTATAACATTTTACTATATATGTTAGGTGGCTCATTTTTGTTGCAATTTAACGTAGGCATTATAAAAGCGCTAAAAAAGTAATAAAAAAGTCCTAAAATGGACTTTTACTTGCAACTATGCGTATTTAATATATAACAACAAAAGATTTATTTTGTGCTTGGTTTAAATACATCTAATATTTTATAATATTTTAACTAACTAATTTAATATTATATTTTTTATTTAAACAATTTTTATTCATTATTATTGGTCTTTTCTTCATTTTGAATATCAAGATCAACATCACTCGTAATATCTTTTAATTCAGTATCAGTCAATTGACGTGTTTCATTTTCCTCGCCTGTTTCGTTAATTACTTTTGCCACTGCAACAATAGAAGAATTTCTCTTCTTTAGATCGATTAATTTAACTCCTTTTGCATTTCTTCCAGTAATACTTACGGCTTTTAGTGAAAATCTAATTGTAACACCCTCGTCGGTTATAACAATTATATCCTCAGTTCCTTTTACAGTTGCTGAGTAAGCAAGTTCGCCAGCTTTTCCTTCATTTAAAGCTAAAACACCCTTTGAATTTCTTTTTGTTTTTCTAAATGAATCAACAAGGCTTAATTTTCCATATCCACTTGCACCAAGGCTAAAAATATAATTTCCCTCGCTCGAGGTCGAAGCAGAAACTACCTTTTCATTTTCTCCTAATTTTATTCCCACAACGCCAGCTGCTAATCTACCTTTTGAATTAATATCAGCCACCTCAAAACGTGATAATTTTGAATTATTGGCTGCTATAAAGATATCCTCATTATCAGTCGCAACTAGTGCCTCGACAAGACTATCTCCATCCCGCAATCCAAATGCTAGTTTTCCGTTTCGATTAATTAATTTATATAATGATAAATGTGATTTTTTAATAATTCCCTTCTTAGTTACAGTTACTAAGAATTTATTTTTATCATAGTCGCTATCATCAACACTTAATATTTTTATAACACGTTCATCACTACTTAAAGCACCAATGATATTAATAATTGGTGTACCTTTTGATTGCTTAGTCCCCACTGGGATTTCATATCCTCTTACACGATAAACCTTAGCTCCAGTAGTGAATATCAATAAATCAGTATGTGTATTAGCTACCAGAATGTCTTGAATATCATCGTCTTGATAGGTTTTAGCAGTTGAAACACCAACGCCACCGCGGTTTTGTTCTTTGTACTCATCTAAATCTAAACGTTTTAAATAGCCATTTGTAGTAACAGTAATGACAACGTCCTTTCTAGGAATCAAATCCTCATTATTAATATCAGAGGCTTCATCTCAATTAATTTGTGTTTTACGGCTATCTCCATATGCTTCTTTGATTTCGTTTAACTCTTTTATTATTAGATCAATTAAAGCATTTTTATCGCCCAATATTCTTTGATATTCGCCAATTCTTTCGTGAACTAATGCCAGCTCTTCATTCATCTTAGTAATAGCTAATCCAGTTAATCTGCCGAGTCTCATATCAACAATGGCCTTGGTTTGAATTTCACTTAAATTAAACTTATTACTTAATTCTGTTTGCGCTTCTACATCAGTTTTTGATTTCTTTATAATTTCAATTACACGGTCGATATTTTCAACGCAAATTTTAAGGCCTTCCAAAATATGAGCTCTTGCTAAATCTTTTTCTAAATCAAACTGCAATCTTCTTGTAAGAACATTAATTTGGTGTTTTAAATATACTTCTAAAGCAGTTTTTAAATTAAGTTTTTGCGGTTCATTATTAACTAGAGCTACCATATTAAATGAAAATCTAGTTTGAAATTCTGTTAATTTAAATAATTTATTCAAAATAACTTCTGGGACATATGCCTTCCTAATTTCGATTACAATTCTTATACCATCGCGGTTTGATTCATCACGAAAATCGGAAATTCCTTCAATTTTTTTATCCTTAATTAAATGATTTATACTTTCAATTAAGCTTGCTTTATTTTTACCGTATGGAATTTCTGTAATAATAATTTTAGATTTGCCGTTACTCAATTCCTGAATAGTTGCCTTTGAACGTATAGTAACACGGCCAACTCCTGTTTCATAGGCGCGTATTAAACCTTCTTTGTCAAAAATTATCCCCCCAGTTGGAAAATCTGGACCTTGAATATATTCCATTAATTCACTTATTGTAATATCAGGGTTTTTTGCCAATGCACAAACACCATCGATAACCTCATTTAAATTATGAGGTGGGATACTTGTTGCCATACCAACAGCAATACCATATGAACCAGAAACTAATAAATTAGGAAATCTAGAAGGCAATACCACTGGTTCTTTTTCTGTCCCATCATAGTTATCAATAAAATCAACAGTATTCTTCTTAATACCATCAACCATAGCGCCCGCAATCCTTGACATCCTTGCTTCTGTATAACGCATAGCCGCAGCAGAATCGCCATCAATAGAACCAAAATTACCATGGCCATCAATTAAAGGATATCTCAAAGAAAAATCTTGAGCCATTCTAACCATTGCTTCATAAACTGAACTATCACCATGAGGGTGATATTTACCCAACACATCCCCAACAATACGAGCAGATTTTTTATGTTGCACATTATGAAACATCCCCAATTCGCTCATACCATATAATATTCTACGATGAACTGGCTTTAGTCCATCCCTTGCATCAGGTAAAGCCCTTGCAACAATAACACTCATTGCATATTCAAGAAACGAACTCTTCATAACCGTTGCAAGATCAGCTGGTCTTAGTCCGTTTACTTCACTATCTAGAATTTGACTTTGGACAACATAGCTTTCATTATTTTGGGGAATATATTCCTCTTCATCATCTATTGTTTCTTTTGGCTCGTCATCAAAAACTCTTTTAATTTCATCGCTAACTGCATAAAAATCATCTATTGTTTCCTCTTTGCTTTTTTCCTGGCTCACTTTTAGTTCATCTAGTTTTTTTTCTTCATCATTAAGCATATTTACTCCTATAATATATTACAAAGTAATATATTAATTATATCAAAAAAGACATAAAAATTAAAGGCATAAAAAAACCATAAACTTTTTTATGGTTTAAAATTTAAAAGCAATAAAATAAATTTTTTTGCCTTCATTTCTGAATTTTTCTTCATAATCAGTCAATTTATTTTCAATTTGATAATTACAATTATGTAAATCCGACGTATGATAAATTATATCAGCGTTAAATTCCTTTAATTGTTCCAATGCAAATTCATATAACCCGTTATTATCAGTCTTAAAATAAACTTTGCCTTCCTTATCAAGAACAGATTTATATTGTTCTAAAAAGGTTTTATAAACTAGTCTCCTCTTAAAATGCCTTTTTTTAGGCCATGGATCAGAAAAAGTTAGCCAAATTGTTTTTACCTTATCGGCAATAATTTCATTAAGTTTAGCAGCATCGCCCACAATTATCTTCATATTTTTTAAAGACTTTTGTTCAATCTTTTTGAGCGCTAATAATGCTGGGGTCGAGTATTTCTCTATACCTATATATTCATTTTCCGGATGACATAGTGCTAATTCTGAAAGCATCTTTCCCTTTCCCATACCAATCTCAACAACGGCATCCTTTTTAGGTGTATAAGGGAATTGGTTAATATAAAATTCGCTATTTTCGAGAGTGCTTAATGCGTTTTTATTATGTCTTAATCTCATAGATAAAATTGTATAAAACCTTCTTGCATATTTTTTAAAAAAGATGGTTTTTAGTAACTTTTGTTTATAATTTTTATGATAACTAACTAAGTAAAATTAGTTTCTTATACATATATTAATTATTTAAAAATGAGGATACATGAGCTCTAATAATGAGATTAAGAGTTTTCATGATTTAGCAAAACAAGAAAATATATCAAAATTAGAATCAAGAAAACCTAAGAAACTATATCAAATGGGTCAGCTAGTTTCTGTTCAAGCTTTTAAGTATGATGGCACATTATATCGACAATATGAAGGGTGTAAAATCATAGCTAATCTTGATGATTTTGTTGTTGTTTTATTAATGAAAACAAAAGTGCAAGAATCAAATATCAACTGGCTAGTTTCAAAACCTATTTTGTTTTTCTTTGCCAAAAATAAATTTTATAATGCTTCGATAACTCTTAATGATGATAGACCAAACAATATTTATGTTAATTTAGCTAGCCCTTTTTTTATTGAGGATAATATCATTAAATACATTGACTTTGACCTTGATATTAAATGCTACAACGATGATGAGTTTAACGTTATTGACTGAATTGACTTTAAAGAATCGATAACCAAGTTAAATTATCCTTTAAAATTGATTTATCGCATCTATAATGAACTTGATTTTTTAGAAGAACAAAGTAGATTAAAAAGGGGTATTTTTTCTAAAAAACTTATTAACGATATTAAAAAACAATTAATAAATTCCGGCGATATTTAGAGTATTTAAGACTAATAAAAATAGAGGAGTTTCCCTCTATTTTCTTTTTATTTTAAGCAATTTCTATTTCGGAAGAAACAACTTCATTGCCAATAATAGGAGCACCTTTTTTAACAAATTCAGCACCTTTATATTTAATTATTAAAATAAATTTACCGCCTTTTTCATTAACTTCATAATCAAGCTTGCTGCTAATTTTTGTTTGATTATTTTTCATGTATGTTGGTTTAGAAGGGTTTGCAAGTTGATAGTTTTTTCCGTCTTTATTTCACTCAATACCGTTTGATAATAAAACCTGGTCCGATTCATTCAAATCTTTTCAATTAGGGTGTTGATTTTTTTGTGTCCAAACAATGGCATGCGAGGTGTATGAATATCATAGATCAATATTTTTTTGTTTTAAATCTTCTTTTAAGGAACCTTTTTTAGAATATTTATCATTTAGTTTAAACTTACCTTGTGTAGTTTTAATAAAGGCATCAACATCGCTAATTTTTTCATTAGTTTTTGGTACCTTAATTGAAAATTCTAATTTAGAAGTATTAGAAGTATCGGAAATTATATGATTTCCATCTTTACTGTATGATGCACTTTTATATTCAACAATTACTTCAAAATCAACAGTCTTATTTTTTCCATCAGAATCATCTTTCTCACTCTTTTTGACTATTTTATAGTTAAGCTGCGATTGCAATTCTATTGAATTTCTTTTCTTATTTTCATAGGTTGATTTTTCAGAATTAACAAGTTGTGTATCTTCCAATAAACTAGTATTTTTTATTGTAAATATTACATCAACACTTTTTTTTCAATTAGGATTCTTACCTTGTTGTGTTACAACTATATTTTTATCTTTTCTGCCATATCATAATCAAACTTCTTTATTTAATAATTTAGCACCATATTTAGTTTTATTTTCTTCACTAACCTCAAAGATATCTTTTAATTTCTTAATTACTTGATTTTCTTTTTTTGTTTCATCAATAGGAGCACTTGGATTATCGCCTGGTTTGTCATCTGGTTTAGGTGTTGGTTGTTGTTTGTTTTTTAATTTAATCTCATTAATTTCATTAATAAATGCATCCTTTATTCGTTTAATTTCTGCATCTGACTTCGCTTGAGCTAATAAATTTCTTGTCTTTGTAACACTTTGCGCTAATAAAATTTTTGTTTCAGCAGTTAAACTTTTATCCTCTTTGATAGTTTTATTAACATTTTCAATTTCTTTTTCTAATAATTGTTTTTCAGAATTAGAGCATGAAACTGCTAAAACAGGAACAATTCCGATACTTGTTAAGGGCAATAATATTTTTAATAAACTCTTCTTCATAATCTTTTCTTCCTTTGCGTGTTTAATTTACATTATCTATACAGTAATTTATAATTAACTAAATTATAATATATAACAATTACATAAACAAATTAAAGCTAAAAAAGATACTTAATATAACACATATGACAAATTATTAAATTAAAATCCCAAAAGACACCATGTTATTGTCTATTGGGATTTTAAATAAAAAGTTATTCAATTTTAATTATTATCATCATTTTCATCATTACCAGACAAATTATCATCGAATGGAACATCATGTTTTGCAAGTTCCTCTGCTAAGTCGTTTTTATATTTATCCTCAGTTATTTTTTTAGCTCCTGAAACTTCATTAAATAAATTATTAAAATCAACTTCTGAATAATCTACTTTTAATTGTTCTTTTGTTTTGCTTAGCCCTTCTGGTAATTTCATATTTTCAGCAATATATTCAATTTCCTCAGCAACGATTGTTTCTTTAATAATAAGAGCATCTTTAATTAACTCTAATAAATCGCGATTCTCTGAAATAATTTTATGTGCTTCGCGTTCTGCTGTAAGAATAATTTTGCGAATTTGTTCGTCAATTTCTTGGCCGACCTTGTTTGAAAAGGAAGCATTTTTCATATAATCACGCCCTAAAAATGGATTTGATGTATCTTCCTCATACTTAATAGGTCCTAAATCAGATAAACCTCATTCAGTAACCATTCTACGTGCAATAGATGTTGCCTTAGCAATATCATCACTAGCACCAGTTGACACATTTTCCTTTCCATAAATAATTGCCTCGGCGACACGGCCACCCATAAATGAAGTAATAATAGCAATTAACTCTGATTTTGAACGATTGTATTTTTCTTCCTCAGGCATCATTAAATTATATCCACCTGCCTGACCACGAGGGATAATGGTAATCTTTTGTACCTTATTGCCGCCTTTCATTTTAATTCCAACAACGGCATGGCCCGCTTCATGATACGCAACTGCTATATTTTCTTTTTCAGAAATTGTTCTTGATTTCTTAGCAGGACCCGACATAACTCTATCAATAGCTTCATCAATTTGTTCTAAAGTAATAAATAGAGTTCTTTCTCTAACACTCAATAATGAAGCCTCATTAATTACATTTTCGAGTTGGGCACCCGAAAATCCAGGAGTTCTTCTAGCCAATTGTGAGAAACTAATTTTAGGATCAACTCTTTTCCCTCTCGCATGTAATATTAGGATTTGTTCTCTTTCTTTAATATCAGGGAGTCCGACAGTAATAGTTCTATCAAAACGACCAGGTCTTAATAAGGCAGGATCAAGAACATCGGTTCTGTTAGTTGCTGCCATAATTAAAATTCCACTATTTTCCTTAATGCCGTCCATTTCTACTAGCAATTGGTTAAGAGTTTGTTCTCTTTCATCATTTCCGCCACCAATTCCAGCGCCCCGCGATCTACCTACAGCATCCAATTCATCGATAAATATAATTGCAGGTGCATGTTTTCTTGCTTCTTCAAACATATCTCTAACACGTTTGGCACCAAGACCAACAAACATTTCCACAAAATTCGAAGCAGAAATAAAGAAGAAAGGCACATTAGCTTCCCCTGCTGTAGCTTTTGCAATTAAGGTTTTACCAGTTCCTGGAGGGCCTCCAAGTAAAATACCTTTAGGGATTCTGGCACCCGCAGCGTCATATTTATTAGGATTTTTTAAATAATCAACTAATTCTTTAACTTCTTCCTTAACTTCCTCATTTCCTGCTATATCTGAGAATTTTTTATTTGAATATACTCTTTGTGCTAATGATTTATTACCTATACCAAAATCACCGCCCAATCCTCTTCTTGACATTGATTTTAAGCTAAATACAATAGCAATAATAATAATTCCAAAGAAGATTACATTAATTGCTGGACTTATGTATTTTTCGAAGATGCCAGCCTGTGGAATTGGTGCTGAACTAAATGAGCCAGAAATACCACCACTTGTTGAAGTTATGGCACTAAGAGCTTCATAATATGTTTTAGTATTTGTTCATGAAATTAATGAAGATGGTAATTCCCTTTCTAATAATCCACTTAAGTTAATCGTAAATGAATAAGATGAAAAGGGATAAAATTTTCGACCAAGCAAAAATTGCAATTCATTCTGGGTTCCATTAACTGTAATATTTAAAGTATCAGAATAAGTATTTTCTAATCATTGCGAAACATAAAGACCATCAGTTTGACTTTTTGCTGTTTCTCTTACGACTTTTTCTAAAAAACCAAGATTCTCGTATTTGATTGAAGCAGCACGAATTTGATCAACTGCAATTAAAACAAGAACTATAAAGGCAACAATAGCAATAAAAATCCCAACTATTCCAAATAATCCAATTTTTTTCTTTTCTTTCGGTTGTGGAGAGTTATTTTTATTTCCCATATAAAACTCCTTTCTATAGTAATTTAATATAATTTATTAGCAAAATTATAAAATAAAAATTAATTTTTACAAATTTTTAGAGACGCTTGCTTCTTATAGATAATTACTTCATCATTAATTTTAAAACCTTTAAAATTTTTTTGAGACATAATAAACTTTTTAAATGAATTTAATTTATTTAATGAAATTTTAATATCTTTAACATTAGCGTGCAAATATTCAAATAAAATTTCATTAATATAACAATGATCAAAATTTAGAATTTTATAATTGTAATTAGATTGCCTAAACTTTTTAAATTCATTATTTACAAGATTTTGTTTTTTTTCTAATTCTTTATTCAAGAATTTTAATTTTAAAAATAATTCATCTTTTTGTAAAGAAGAACATTTTTTTAGTCCAATTCTAATTTTATTTCTAGTATATATAGGCAAATTATTTGTATAATCAATAGCATATGGTATCGCAAATTGATTACAGAATGCTAAAATTTCATCTTTATACCACAAATTAATCATCGGTCTAAAAATATTCATGTTATTAATTTTATTTAATGGCATTATCCCATATTGTTTTGGGTGTCTAAAAGTTTGCTTCTGAAATAAGAATGTTTCAAGACAATCATCCTTGTGATGCGCAAGAACTAAATAATTAGCCTTATATTTATCATAAATTTTTTTATAAAATGCATATCTTTGATCACGTGCTATTTTTTGAAAATTACCAACATGATCATTTGATTTTTCTATTGAAAAAATTTCGCATACGATGTTATTTTTATAGCAAAAATCTCGAACTATTTTTTCATCTTTTCACGAGTCCTCACGCTTATTATAATTAACACAAGCAACAATAATTTTTTGATTTTTCATAAGATTGAGCAGTCACATTGAATCAGGTCCACCACTAATGCCAAGGATAAAGGTTTCATCCAATGAAACAAGGTTATTAATAAATTCATTAAAAAATTTTTGTCTTAATTCAATTAACTTATTTTCCATAAATTTTACCTGAATAGTTATTCATAACATAACGAATATCATTACTAATAAATTGAATTAAAGCATCAGATGCTGCATCAATAACTTTTTCAATTACCAATGAATCACTATAACTAAATTTTCCTAAAACAAAGTTAATAGCGTTTTCCTTTCTACCAATCCCCACTTTTAAACGTTTAAAATCTGGGGTGCCTAGATGGTTTATAATGCTCTTAATGCCATTATGGCCTCCTGAAGAGCCTGATTGTCTAATAGTAACTTTACCAAGTTCGGTATCCATATCATCATAAACGACAATGATATCGTCGATCATTATTTCAAAATAATCGCAAATTGCTTTAATAAATTCGCCACTATTATTCATATATGTCAAGGGTTTAGCTAAAATTATTTCACTATCCTTATAAAAAATTCCATTAAACTTTTTTTCCTTTAGGGGACATTCTAATTTCTCGGCAAGTTTGTCAATAACCATAAAACCTACATTATGTCTTGTTCTCTCGTACTCAACACCTGGGTTTCCCAATCCAACAATTAATTTCATAATTTCTCCTTAATAATTAAAAATTAAAACAAAATATTTGTTATTTATGATTTTTCATTCATAGATATTGAATATTAGTAATTCTTTTGGAATCATCATCATTTGCAATACCAAATTCTAGCGCACTTTTTTCGCCTATAATAACACTATATTGCTTTGCTCTTGTTATTGCTGTATATATTAATTTTTTACTTAATAATTTTTTGGCTTCTGAGAATAAAATTACAATCACGGCCTTGCACTCACTACCTTGATATTTGTGAACACTTGTACAATAGGCTGAATAGGTATTTTCAAAGAAATAGGATCTTGGTAAGGTAACCACTTTGTCATCACTATCAAATTCAATGGAAATGTGTGATAAAATAGGTTCCTTTTTTGTTGTTGATTTAGCATATATAAATTTCGAAATATAACCTATTTCACCATTAAAAACTTTCAATTTAGAATCATTAACTAGGTTGATAATTTTATCATTAATTGCTAATGTTCTTTCACGATATTTAGCGACTTCAGGTTTTTCTTTATTTCTAAAATAACTAATAAGAGCCTCATTAACTTCATCAATACCAGTTTCATAACGATATATTGGGCTAAGAATAGCTATGTCTTTTTTTGTATAGCCTTGAGCTAATAATTCTTCAATCTTCTTAATTAATTTATTTTTAAGTTCAAGGCGATTTGTTGGATAAAATTCAGAATTTTTTGATTCAAAATCCGGAAATACCCCTTCATTTATTTTTAAAGCATCTTTAACAATATCAAAGTTTCCAGATTGACGATATATATTAGTTAAAATAATAGTTTTAAAAATATTATTCTCAATAAAATCTTTAATTAAGTAGCCACTGCCAATGGCCGGCAATTGATCCTTGTCACCAACTAAGATAATTTTAGTTAATGTATATTTTGATATGCCTTTTAAAAGATTATAAAACAAATCCAATGACACCATTGAAAACTCATCAATAATTAAAATACTAATATCAGAGGTTGAATCTTCATTAGTAAAAAATCTGTTACTTTCCTGATCTCAACGCAAAAAACTATGAATTGTTTGGGCCTTCATATTTTCTTGCTTTATATTAATATTAATTGTTGCTCGACCAGTCGGAGTTAAAATTGCTATATCGTTATGATCATATTTTTTAGCTAATTGGTCAATAATTTCATTAGTTATTAATGTTTTACCAGTCCCAGGATTGCCAGTAATTAATACTAAATTCTCAGTTAAAGCTGATCTAATAGCTGTGACTTGTTGTGCATCAAAAATCGATGGAATATTTAAAATATTAGGCTCTTCGTAATTTGATTTCTTTAATATATATGAAAGACGCTTTACAACATATTCTTCTTTATAGATTGTATCGCGAGTAGTATAGTACTCACCATCAATGTATTTTAAAGAAATAAGCAATCTTTTTTCTAATAATTGGGCAACTGTCTCATCAAAATGTTTCTTAATACTATTAAAAATTTCATTATTAAAAATATTACATAGGGTTTTATAAAATTTATCTACTTTAATTCGCGTATTACCAGAATTAAAAAAATATTCTTCCACAAATGCATATAAATAAGTTGCGTTTTTTTGAACTAGCGATGTAGGATTAAATTCAATTACAATCTTATCAATATCAGATATCTTAATATTTTCATATTCTTCAAGGTCAAAATAAAAATCGTATAAATTATCAAAATACTCATCTAGAAAACTTTTGAGGCTACTAAATTTCTTTAAAATTAACCTGCTTGTTGCCTTTGAAACATTAATCTTAAAAAGGTGTGATATATCAATTAAATATTGAAAGTTATTTTTTATTATTTCCACAAGTCTTTTTCAATCTTCCGCAATAATACCAAATGTTTGGCCATAAAGCTTTTTATCGTCATAAATTTTTTGAAAAACATCTTCTCCTAAATCTCTTATTAATGTATTAAACTTAACATTTTTTAATTCATTAAATAGCTCTAATTTAAAAACTTGACTTAAATATTCATTTTTTTCCTCAATTAGAAGCTCAGACGTAACTTTTTTAAAAGGGATTTGGGAATCGATCAAATAACTATCATTATATTTTGAAAGGTTATTTTTAATTACGCTTATTTCATATTTTTTTTCGTGAATTTCAATTTTTAATTCGTCAAATAAATGATCATAAAAAGTTATGGTTATTGAATTATAGGAATTTAAGATTATGGGATTTTTTTTATCATTTTCTAAAACTTTAAAAGCCACAATTGCTGTACGCTGATCTCTTGATCTCCATAACACTTTTTCAAATGTTCCAGTTACTATAAAATTCTGTTTAAGCATATCTTTTTAATTGTAGCACAATCATACTTTTTTATGACCTATTTAAGGATATGCAAATTAAAGTTAATAACAACCATACTTTATTAAAAAAGTATAAAATTATTGATAGTTTAATTCAGGGAGTTTAAAATATGATTGATCTAAAATATCTTTTAAAAAATAAGGAAGAAGTAATTAAAAAACTTGCTAACAGAAATTTTGACCATTTAGCACTTGATAAAATTTATGAACTTGGTGACAAAAGAAATTCATTGATTCATAATTTAGAAGGTCTTCAGGCCAAAAGAAATAAACTAAGCGAAGAAATAGGAATCAAAAAAAGAAATAACCAAGATTATAACTTGCTAATGCTAGAAGTAAATGAAGCCAAAAAACAAATTGAATCAATCGAATCTGAAACAAATCAAATTGTCAAAGAAGTAAATGAGTTATTATTACAAATACCTAATATCCCCTATGATGACGTGCCAATAGGTTTAAGCGATGAGGATAATGTTTGCATTGGCGAATATGCTAACCTTGGACGTGGATTAGTTAAAAATGTCTTGCCGCATTATGAAATCGCAACTAAGCTTGATATTGTGGATTTCCAAAGAGCCGTTAAACTTTCAAAATCACGCTTTGCACTTTATAAAAACGATGGGGCTAGATTAATTAGGGCGCTTGAAAATTTCATGTTAGATACACATATAAAAAATGGATATAAAGAAATTATGCCAATGCACCTAGTTAATTCAAATATGCTTTATGGCACAGGACAACTCCCAAAATTTGGCGAAGATCTTTTTAAGGTCGAAAATAGTGACTTATGACTGATACCAACTGCCGAGGTTCCAGTCACCAATTTGCATTACGATGAAATATTAAATCTTGAAAATCCTATCAAATATGTCGCATATACTAAATGCTTTAGATCTGAAGCTGGGAGTGGTGGTAAAGATACAAAAGGCTTAATTAGACAACACGAATTTCACAAAGTTGAACTAGTTAAATTCGTTAAACAAGAAGATGGCTTATTGGAATGACAAAAAACGGTCAATGATGCAAAAAGCATTTTAGAATTACTAGAAATACCTTTTAGAGAGCTTATATTATCAACAGGTGATACGGGTTTTGGGTCAGCTAAAACAATTGACCTTGAGTTGTGAATTCCTTCTGAGCAGAGATATCGCGAAACTAGTTCAATTTCAATTTATAAGGATTTTCAAGCGATTAGAGCAAAAATTAGATATAGAACTAAAGAGGGAAAAACTAAATATGCATACACAATAAATGGTTCTGGTTTGGCCATTGATAGAGTTGTTGCTGCTATCTTAGAAAATTATCAAAATGAAGACGGTTCGATAACTGTTCCAAAAGTTTTAGTTCCATATATGAATAAAGAAATAATAAGATAAATAACGTTTAATATTTTAAACAATTAAATGTTATTAAGAAATCAAATTATAAATTCTTTATTATCCTAAAAACGGGGAAGAATAAATATGCAACCAGAGAAAAACGAAAATATTCAAAATGAAAATGTGTTATATGAGGAATCAAAAAATTTGTTAAAAAAACTTAATGAGCCGTTAAATTCCTATGAAGATTTCACTAAAATTTTCTCGATTGAGGAAATAAGTAAGAAACAACATGACGATTTTTGCAAACTATATGACGGGGAAGAAGAATATAACCAAGAATGAGGCCACACATTTTTCTGCTATTACTACTATCTTAGTAAACATAAAATTATTGACTCAATAAAAAGAGATTTCTTCCTAACAAAGTCAGAATCAGAAGAAAAATTATATAGTTTAACTACCTTAGAAATTCTTGACAAATTGCCAAATATGATTCTTTTTTTGGATAGAAAAATTCTTGCTAATAAATATATTTGACTAGACACCAAAATAGGCGAAATTCTATACTCAATGTATGGTGAAACAACATTTGGTTTTTTGGATAAATATTTTGAAACAAATGAAAGAATTACATTTAACCCTTTTTCATACATCATAAATCAAGAAATTTCTAAGCAACTAAAAAAGTTGAGAAGTACATATAAACTCGACAAAAAAATATGATCTAAATAAATAAATTAAAATTGTTTAAATTAAAACCGCATGCCTAACGCTGCGGTTTTTTATTAATAAAAATAACTTTTAGAACTCATGTGAAGTAATATTTAAACTATCTACAACAATAAATTTATCACCTTTTTTAGCACCATATTCCTCTAAAACTTGACGTCCGGCATCGTGATTATATTTTATTAAAGATCTTACAGCTTCTGAATGTTTTTCGCAAAATACGCCCGCAGTTACTCCATAACTCCATACAAGTTTGTCGTCACTTACAACACCAATAATATGAGCATTAGGACGATACTTAGCTACCTCTTTTAATAATTTACCACTATGTGATAAAACAATAGCAAACTTATAATCGCCAGGTTGCAATATTGATGCTACTTCATAAGCAATTAGCATTCTTGAATTTTGATCATTAGCAACCTTTTGAATTTGTTTCTCATAGAACAATTCAGTAAAATATTCTTTTTCAGCTCTCTTCGCTATTTTGGCCATTGTTTTAACAGCTTCAACTGGATATTTTCCAGATGCCGATTCACCAGAAAGCATAGTTGCATCAGCACCTAATTCAACAGCGTAATAAACATCAGTAACTTCTGCTCTTGTTGGTAAAGGATTATTTTCCATTGAGTCAAGCATTTGTGTTGCAACGATAACATTCTTTCCTTGAATTCTTGCTGCACGAATAATTTTCTTTTCTCAATATGGAACATCATAATAAGGTATTTCTAAACCTAAATCACCTCTAGCAATCATAATTCCATCAGATGCTCTAATTATTTCGTCAATATTGTTAATTGCCATTTGAGATTCAATCTTTGAAATTATTTGAATATGTTGTCCGTTATGCTCATCAAGAATTTTTCTTATTTGATTAACCTGCGCTGCATTATTAACAAATGATGCTGCTATATAGTCAACTTTATATTGAGTTCCTCAAATAATATCATTAATATCTTTTTCTGATAAAAATGGTAGAGAGAAATTAACGCCCGGAATATTAACTCTTTTATTTGTTTTTAATTTATGAGAATTTATAGTTTCAACAATAACTTCATTAGGTTTTACTTCTTTAACAATAGTTACCAATTTACCATCATCAATCAATACCTTATTACCTTCATTAACATCTAGGTCCATACGATATGAAACGGTAATAGTATTCTCATCTCCAATTAAATTTTCATATGATTTTTTATCTGTTCTAATAGTTAATTTATGTTTAGCAGGAATTAAGCAAACGCCATCTTGCATCTTACCAATTCTGATTTCTGGCCCTTTTGTATCCAACATCAATGAAATTGGTCTATCTATTTCTTTTGATATTTGTCTAGCAATGTCAAACTTTCTTTTATGATCGTCAATTGTACCATGTGAAAAATTTGCTCTAATGGTTGTAACACCAGCTTCAATTAAAGCTTTCATTGTTTCATAACTTTCACTTGAAGGTCCGACTGTAGCGACTATCTTAGTTCTTAGTTCATTAAATTTCATGTTATGCCTTTCGAAATTTTTTATATAATAAAATTTTACTCTTTATTTAAAACTTGTTTTTTTAAATAATGATAAAAATACCAAAATTACTTTCCTTTAAAGATTTTTTAATTTTACATTAGTTAAGATTTGACTGCAATAATAAATTAGCAAGATAAAAAATTATTTTTCTACTAATTTTAAGGGACAAAATATACAAGGTAGATAAAAATCTACACAAAGATGGGAACAAACAAATAAGATTCAATTATTAACTTTTTAAAACACCAAAAACTTATATGCTAAAATCAATTTTGTTTCTATATCTAAAGAATCTTTCTTTGCCAAAAACATATTTTTACAATAAAAATTGCACTAAAAAAACAATATATTTTAATTTTATAAATACAACTATAGTTTGAAAAAATATTTAAAAAACAAAATTTAAAAAATTAGTAATAACATATTAGGTTCTTTTTTACTTTATATTATTTAAAATTAAAATAAATAAATCTATCTTTAAGAAGCATCAAAAATTTTTTGCACTATAAATAGTAACGTCTATCATTTGATCTTAGTAGTTTCACTGATGATGTAGCATTCTTTAAAAGTTTATTTACTACCTAAAAATCAAAAATGTATGAGGATTTATAGTCTTGGCGCCTTTGATAATGCAATTAAAAATAAGCATTCAACACGGTTAATTGCAAAATGAAAATCATTTTTATATGACATAGTTCAATGTAAAGAAGCAATTTAATTGTCAAAATTCCCCTTTATTAATTTTTTGTAATCATAATTTTTAAAAACTCATCTAAACTTTAAAACTAATTATCATTATATAGTTTATGAAGCGTTGCGTTGTTTTCCTTTTAAAAGATGACTATTTGTAATTTCTTAATATCATAATATTAAATTGTTATAAAATTATTTAAGAATTAAAATAAATTTATATTTTAGGAAAAATTTATGGAAATTGGTTTTGATAATAACAAATATATTAATCTTCAATCTGATGAAATTAGGAAGAGAATTGATAAGTTTGGCAATAAATTATATGTTGAATTTGGTGGAAAACTATTCAATGACTTTCATGCCACAAGAGTTTTGCCAGGATTTAAACATGATGCAAAATTACAAATGCTGTTAAAACTTAAAGACGAAGTTGAAATAATGTTAGTGATTGCTGCCCAGGATATAAAAAACAGAAAAATAAGGTCTGACATTAATATTACATATGAAGAGGATATTTTTAGAATTATTAATAAATTTAAAAAATATGACCTTGAGGTTAAAAATGTTGTAATAACACAATATGAAGATTCTATTCAAATCAAGTCCTTTATTCATAGGCTAACTAAACGAAGGATTAATGTTGTTAAGCAATATCATATAAAAAACTATCCCCACGACATTGAACATATTGTATCTGAAAGCGGTTTTGGCAAAAATGACTACGCTATTACTAAAAAAAGAATCATTGTCGTAACGGCGCCAGGACCGGGATCTGGGAAATTAAGTGCAATACTTTCACAACTATATCACGACAATAAGAATAATATAAAATCTGGCTATGCTAAGTTTGAAACTTTTCCCATTTGAAATCTACAAGTAAATCATCCAACCAACCTAGCATATGAAGCAGCTACAGTAGATTTAAATGATATAAATATGGTCGACTCATTTCATTGGAACGCATATAAAATCAAGGCGACAAATTACAATCGAGATCTTGAAGCATTTCCAATATTAAATAATTTATTAACAAAAATATACAATACATCACTGTACAAATCGCCAACAGATATGGGTGTTAATATGGCAGGATTTTGTATTACCAACGATCAAGCAGTTACCATAGCCTCTCAAAAAGAAATAGTATGTAGGTATTATCAAACCAAAGTAAATTACCAACAAGATAAATGTCCAAAAGTCTATCTAAATAGATTAAATAAAATAATCAAAAATAACAATATTGACCCTAATATTATAGGATCAATAAAATTTGCAAATGAATACACCAACAAAAATAATTTAGTTTGCTCAGCTATTGAAATAAATTCTGGTCATGTTTTGTTAGGGAAAGAATCTAAGTTATTAAATTCTAATAGTGCTGTAGTTCTAAATGCCTTAAAGTACTTTGCAAAAATTGATTCAACAATTGACGTTCTAAATCCTGATGTCATAGAATTAGTTAAGGATTTAAAACAAAACTTACATTACAATCATCTATCACTTGATGTTAAAGAAACGCTTATGGCCCTTTCAATTAGTGCGCTAACATCTAAAATAGCTAAAAAAGCATATGATCAAATTAATAAACTTGCTGGTTTATATTTACATAGGACCACAATATCAAGCGAATCTGATAAAGAAATTTTAAAAAGTATGGATATATATTTAACCGAACAAGTTGAAGTAATAAAACATTAAGGAGAAATTATGAAATTTAATCGTATATTTTTTATTGTAACAGATGGTTTAGGAATTGGACCTGAGCCTCGTCAAGAAGAATTTGGTGACAAAGGTGCAAATAGCTTATTGCATGCCTCTGAAGCCTTACCACTAGAAATTCCAACATGAAAATCATTAGGTGTTACCGAAGTAGCCAAAATTGCAGGACATAATCAAAAAGTAAAAAAACCACTTGCATATGTTGCAAAAATACATGAAATATCAAATGGAAAAGATACTCTAACCGGGCACTGAGAAATGATGGGAATTTATACAGAAGTTCCAAACCCTCAATTTACTCAAAAAGGCTTCCCTGATGATTTGGTAGCTGAACTATCAAAAGCATTTGATGGAAGAAAAATTATTGGTAATAGAAACGCTTCTGGTACAGTTATTTTAGCTGAACTTGGTCATCAACATATGGAAAAAGGAGATATGATTATTTATACTTCTCCTGACTCGACTTTGCAAATCATTGGCGATGAAAAAACATTAGGTGTTGAAAAACTTACCGAATATGCAAAAAGAGCAAGAAAAATTTGTTCCTCAAAACCAGAATGGAATGTAGCAAGAGTTATATCAAGACCATTCGTTTATGAAAACGGAAAATTTACAAGAACATTCAACAGACACGACTTTGCAAACAAACCAACAAGACACATTATTCTTGAGGACTTACAAAAAAAGGGTATTGAGGTTATTGCAATCGGAAAAATTAACGACATTTTTAGTGGTGTTGGTATTGATAAAGTGTACGGCCCTGCTTCTGATGATGAAAATATGGACATTGCTATCAATATCGCTGCATCTTCATCAAAGAATCAATTTATTTTTGTGAACTTAGTCCAATTTGATAGCCACTATGGGCACCGAGAAGATCCGATTGGATATAGTCAAAATGTTTCAAGATTAGATATTAAACTAGCAAAACTAATTAATGCTATGAAAAAAGATGACTTATTAATTATGACTTCTGATCATGGTAATGACCCAACCTTTGGACCAGACCATACTAGAGAAGCTCTACCTTTAACAGTTTATTCAAAATCATTCATGCATCCGAAAGTTTTGGGGTCGCTAAGAGGATTAGGAACAGCTGGTAATATTGTTGCTAGAAACTTTGATATTCCTACTGTAGCAACCGGCGATGATATTTTTGATGATTTAATATAACGGCCTATCTGGCTGTTTTTATTTATAAATAAAAATACAAAAACAAAAAAAACTATAAAATTATAAGTTGTGAAAAAACTAGAAAAAATTACAACTCAAAAAGAGAATTTTGCAAAGTGGTATACCGATGTCATACAAAATGGCGACTTAATGGCTTATGGCTCTTCGAAAGGTTCGATTATATTCAAACCATTATCATTTGGAATTTGAGATAATATTCGCCTTATCCTTGACAAAAAATTTAAGACCTTGGGTGTTCAAAATGTCAATCTACCTCTTTTGATTCCAGAAAGTTTATTAGCGAAGGAAAAAAATCATATTGCAGGTTTCAATCCAGAATTAGCAACAATCACTGAAGTCGGTGGAAAAAAACTTAATGAAAAATTCTATATAAGACCAACAAGTGAAGTTTTATTCGGCGATTTCTTTAAAAACGAAGTTGAATCATACAATGATTTACCTTTAATTTACAATCAATGAGTAAATGTCCTTAGATGGGAAAAAACAACAAATCCTTTTTTAAGAACAAGAGAATTTTTATGACAGGAAGGTCATACACTACACTCTAATTCACAAGAAGCACAGGAACTAACTAAGAAAATGTTAGATGTATACACCAACTTTATTGAAGAATATCTAGCAATACCTGTTGTTAAGGGGCAAAAAACCGAACATGAAAAATTTGCCGGCGCCAATTATACTTTTACTGTTGAAGCAATGATGAAGGATGGCAAAGCATTACAAGCCGGAACAAGTCATTATTTGGGCCAAAATTTCACAAAAGCATTTGATATCACATTCAAAAATAAGGAAAACAAACTCGAAAATGCTTATGGAACATCATGAGGTGTTTCGACAAGATTGCTAGGCGCGTTAATAATGACTCATGGCGATGATAGAGGAATTATTATTCCACCTAAAATTGCTCAAATAAAAGTCGACATTCTTGAATTATTTGCCTCGAAAGATCCAAGAGTGGCACGAGTTGCTGAACAAATTCATAAAAAACTAAATGAATTAAATATAGAATCAAAAATAGATAAAACTAATAAAAGTGCAGGGTATAAGGCTGCCAATTCCGAAATTCATGGTACACCTTTAAGGATTGAAATAGGTCCTCGAGATCTAAACGAAAATAAGGTTACACTTGTCAGAAGAGATACACTCGAAAAGATTAGTGTCTTTATTGATGAGGCAATAAATAAAACTCAAATGTTATTGGTTGATATACAAAATAACCTATTAAGTGAAGCGAAAAAGAGATTAACTAACAATATAAGAGTAGCTTCAAACTATACAGAATTCAAGAAACTGATTGAAGATGGGTATTGAGTTATAACTAAATTTAATGGCAACGGCGATGATGAAGATAAAATCAAGGAAGAAACCGGAGCTTCAACACGGTGCATACCTTTTAATGTCAATATATTGCCAGAGTATGAAAATTGTTTCTATACAAACAAAAAAACTGATAAAGTTGTTATTTTT
Organism: Mycoplasma sp. 2575; assembly: GCF_053851635.1. Classification (NCBI taxonomy): domain Bacteria; kingdom Bacillati; phylum Mycoplasmatota; class Mollicutes; order Mycoplasmatales; family Mycoplasmataceae; genus Mycoplasma; species Mycoplasma sp. 2575. The sequence goes on along the minus strand of NZ_JBSQBB010000006.1, from coordinate 46,043 downwards.
GCTAGAGCATACTAAATGAACGGAGATTAAATATGTACAAGAAATTACTACAAAACGAATTAAACGACGATCACTTGACAGGCAAAGCGATTTTGGCTTTTAGAGCGGTTTGATGTCCACCATGCCAAATGATAGGCCCAGAAATCCAACGTTTAGGCACAGAAAATGAAGGAATTAATGTTTTTGACTTTGATATTGATCAAAATCGTGATTTTGCACGTGAAATGAACGTATCAAGCATACCTTCATTGTTCTTCTATGTTGATGGAAAATTAATTAATACTTCACAAGGATATATGCCTGCTGAAGAATTAATTAAAAAATTTAACAACTAAATAAAATATGATTAATTTTAAACCAAAAGCCTATTTTACAGACTTAGATGGTACATTATTAGATTTACCTAAAACAAAAGAAGGACTAAGTAAAGAAAATTTTGAAATAGTTAAAAGCAAAAACGACTCGGGAATACCTTTCATCATTGCCACTGGACGTTACGCATCAGATTTTGTTCTTAATTTAGCTAAACAAACAAATTCGCCATATGTAATATGTCAAAATGGTGGTTTGATTGTTGATTCAAATGGTGAAACCATATTAAAAAACGAAATTCAAAAAGACACTGTAATGTCTATTGTTGAAATTCTAAAAGAAAAAAAATTATTTTTCATTTTCAATAGTGGTAACACAATCTACGGTACATCCTCTAAACTAAAGTTATTCAGACCTTGAATTAAAAATTTAATTCAAAAAACTTATGATGATATTCCTCATATTACTAATGCCACAAAAATCATTACCTTTGGCGGAAGCAGAAAATATATAAGAATGTTAGCGGAAGAATTAGCCAAGAAATTCAGAAACCTTTCACTTCATATTGTTTCAAAGGGTTATGCGATTGAAATTAATGACATAAACGCAGGAAAAGGAAAAGCAATAGATTATGTCTGCAGACTTCTTGATATTAATCCAATTGAAACTGTACATTTTGGAGACTCAGGTAATGACACTTCAACAATCCCTTATGTAGGGGCATTTATCGCTATGAATAATGCATTAAAAAACATTAAAATTCAAGCCAAATGAGTAGCTGGCTCTTATAAAAAATCTGGGGTTGCTAAGGCTGTAAAAAAGATTGAAGGTAATAATAACTAATTTTATATTTATTAATAAAAACAAAAATAAGGCACAACCTTTTTTAATGGGTTGTACCTTATTTTTTTGATTGTTTCTAGCAAACTAATACAATGGTAATATTAAATCCCATAATTTTAAGCAATATTTTTAATAAAGTCCTCAAAATCTAAATTGTAATGATTTGTTAAATCTAAAATTTTATCTTCAAAATAAATTTCAAGACTGTTTTGTGATTCAAGAAGGGTTTTATCTGTATCGATATCTTTTATAAATGTTTGAAGATAATAATTCGTTATTTCTTTTGTTTTAGTTTCAATATTTAAATCCTTAAATGCATTAGCCAAATCATTTTTAAAATTATTCACTAATTCATCAATTTTTCCAAGCAAATCAATTCTAGTTTTTACGGTTTGATAATTAGCATCAGTCGAAAGGAATTTATCTAATAAAATATTAACAACATCATGATATGAATTTATTTCGATTGGATATAATAAAAACTTTTCATAATATTCTTTACCAAGGCTACCGTTTTGAACCTTGTTCATATAAACGTCTATTAATTTATTGGCAGATAATAAAAAGTCAATCAATTGTTTATTAAATGTTTCCCTTTTTTGCCATCACAAATCATGTAAATCATAAAATTTTTGCAATTTAGGCATATCAATATTTAAATTATCATCATATAAACCGTATCTTTGTATTCTTAACTCTAGTTGTAAATCTAAAAACGCTTTTTCTAGTTCATCAAAAAACATTGTTTGAGGTGTATATGGTTTTTGATATTTTTCTTCGATATTTTCTTGAGAAGTTAAAGGATTAGTAAAGTTATAAACATAATTGTTTCTATTAAAATAGGTATATAAAAGTGTTAAAAATCTTTTTAATAAAGGTGTATCAAGATTTTTGACTAATTGTCTATTAATAATAAATTTTTCATAATTTCAATAAAGTCCTTTGTCGTTATAATCCTTTTCTAGAACTTTTTTTAATTTATCATTAAAAACAAAAACATTTTTAAGTTCGTTAGGATAAAGTAGGGATGGGTCATTAGGATTATAAAAGTGCTGGCTGATTTGCTGTCTGACACCTTGCTCATATCTTTCTATAAATGCTTCGGTATTATAATAATGTCTCAATCCCGCTTTTTTAACTTCTTCAACATCTTTTAGATAAATTGGCAATATTTGATTCTTAAAAATATTATTTAAGTATTCTGCCTTATAATAGCCGTCTGAGATTTTGAATTTTTCATCATTAAATTCTGAATTATCATTAAGAAACTTGCTAAATCTATAGTCACTTTGGTAGTAATCTTTATATTTTTCCTTAAAGTAATTATATTGTTCATTAAGTTCCTTAACATCGTAATTAAGAGCAAAAAATTTTAAGGTTGGTTTATCCTCGCCTTTGTACTTATATTTTAGTAGAATGTATAATTCAGCACTAGGATCGTTAATAATATATTTTTCATTTGTTAATTGTTTAATGAAATTTTTATCAACAACCTTGATCTCGTTATATTCTAACTCATCCTTATTTGTTATTTTTAAAACCTTAGTATTATCTTTTAAATCTTTAAATAATTCTGGTTGAAATGGAACTTCTTCTTTTAAAACCACACTATTTTGTCTATCCATTGAAGGTTTAGTTTCTTTCGCTGGTAGCACAGTTTCTTTCTTCATTTGATAGGATTGACCTATCCTAATTCCGCCTAGCAAAGCGCCAACAACAACGCCCGTTCCAAAAATAAGCGGAAGTGCAATAGCTAATGCTTTCCTTTTTCTATTTTTTCTTTCTTCTTGCGAAACATTTCCATCTTGCATATATATTCTCCTTTTCATTTTTTATTAGCAATTTATATTAATATTTGATATTCGAAAATAAAATAACGCTTATTTTTTAAACGAATCTACAAATTTATTCTTTTATTTACTAATGGATTTTTCTATCTAGTTTTTACCGATAGATACACGAAAATTTTAAATTATTTTTTATGCTTTTTGAAAAAAAAAAAAATAGCGAAAATATAAAAAATAAAATTTTTAAACACCAAAACTATGCTTTTAAACTTTTTAAAAATTTAATTCTTGTTTTTTGCATTTTTATAATTTTTCTCTTGTGTAAAATTCTTTTGGATTTTTAAAAAATTCGATTTTTTCATAATTAATTCCTTTTAATAACAAAAATCTAGACATTAATTTGCCTAGATTTTTAAACTTTATATATCAGTATAGGTTTATTTTTTATAAAAAAATTAATATCAAAGTTATTGCAAAAAACATTTTTACTAAAAAAACTATTTAAAGCAGCAAAAATTATAATGTCTTATTTAAAAATCCACGTTCATACTACACATCATTATTTTCTTCTACATTTTTTGCACTAGCATTTTTTTATACCAATATTTCTTTTTATACCAATAGTAATGTTCTATCACAAATAAAAGAATCCTAGCAATTGCAAAAAGCGGTAATATAAATAAGGGCAACATAAAAGCGTCTCATTATGCATATCCATCTTGCAATAAATACAATCCCGATCAATAAAATAGGTAATCACAACCCAAATATAATATTTTTTTCCATTAAAACAATTGTTTATGCCATTTTTTAAAATTATTTTGAGCAATAACAAAGCTCAATTTTTATCATTAACCTCCACTAATATATTGATTATCTATAAAAATAAATCAATGATAAGGCTAAAAACTTCTTGATTTTTTAGTTTTTGAATTTGCTTGCACTACTAAAATAACTTACAAACTTATTAATATTTTGAATTATTCTTATTCTTTTTTAAAAAACATAAATCAATTTTTTTATATTTTCCAACCTAAATCGTAATGCGTCAATAAATTACTATTTTTATTCTGTCTACGGAAATAATCGTATGTTGTTGCTCCACCTACAAAGGCGGCTACAAGGTATTCATTTCCTTTAACTTCTTGATGAGTTCTTGCATTATCTAATAAAGCAGCAACGGAAAAAATTCCATCTTTATTTGGATTTTCCTTAAATTTTGCAAAGCCAAATCCTGCAATAGTATCTACAGTTGCATATAAATCCTCTATACTTGTAAGTTTTTTATCTTTTTTAGCTAAACTAATTGCCTGATCAATTAAATTATGGTAATTGTCTAGCGGAAATTGATTTCATTTATGATTTTTAACATAACTGTCATTATATATTGGCCTTCATTGCGTAGCGGCGCTGAATATATCATTAGTGTCCTGCTGATTAAAATATCCAGTTTGATCGTTGCTAATTTGCACTCACATATGTGCAAATTGCGCTAGTGTTCTATCCGAACTATTTGATTCTGTATATGTATAATTATTTTGATACTTTGTTTCGCCGTTATTTTTAAATCCTTTAATAAAATCCTTTTCTTTAAATTTATTAATTAAATTAATATATTTAGGATTTAAAGATTTTTTTGCTTTGCTAATAAGAATTTCGCCTATGAACTCAAGCGAATTGAGTACACTGTAAAGACGCTTTGATTCATAGTATCTGCTAAAAATAAATTCACGTTCAATTTGTTCTTCTTGTTGTACGTTAGAAGCTCTTTCAATCTTTTGTTTAAATTCCTTTATATATTGTTCTTCAGGAGCATTAAGAATTTGCTTCTTATTTTTTTCTGGATCAGAATTGCTTGTTTTTAACTGTTTTAATCTAGTTTCAACCCTTTGTACAATTAATTCTTTTCTAGCATTTGATATAATATTTTCTAATTTAGTTAAGGAATCAGCATCATCTAACATACCGTTATATTTTGATTTTGAATCATTACTTTTTAGTTTACTAATCATTGTTTTTAAATCACTTAGTTTTCTTTGATATGATCTTAGCTCAGGAATAATAACATTTTCAATTGTATTTTTATCAGGAGCTAATTGAACTCTTTGGTTAAAGATATTTAATACTGATTTAGGTATTCCGCTTTTATCAATTATTAAATAATCAATATATCCATGATATAAAGGAATTGTATAATCATTAAATTTCTTTAACTCCGCTGCACTATTAAATGTTCTTGCATCATTAACTAACTCTTCATATCGTTTAATTCCATTAAGAACATTTTTGCTTAGTAAGCCCTTGTTGTCTCTTATATATTTTTCAAGATTCTCAGAACTACTTCAAAATCTCGTCAACTCTCTTTTGTACTCTAGAAGATCATTTCTAATTTCTTCTAGCTGTGTTACATCACCTGCAGATGCAATCTTTTTAATATAAGCTTTTTCTACTAATAAATCGGTTTTAAATGAATCTTTTAGCAATCTAACCACTTCATTTGCCTTTTCTACAAATTGATTTAATTTATCAATATCATTTTCTTTTGTTATACCCAACTTATCCTTATAAGATTCACGAAGCTTAGACAATTCTTCATTAACTTGTTGACTATGAACTAGTTCATTACCGCTTCCAACATCAGATGATTGTAAATCCGTAATTCTATTAATCTTTTCTAAAACCTGGTCAAATTTATTTATTTTAGCAAGTAATAATCTTAATTTTTCTGATGTATCAGCTTTTGAAAATTCTTCATTTCAAACGGATGCTTTGGATGCTACATCAATATTTTGAATTTTAGTCTTAATATTATTAACCAATTCATTGAGATTATTTAGTTTGCTTTCCAATGCTTGCACTTCTTGATGATTATTAATTTTAGTACTTATTTTTGTAAAACTATTAACCAAAATATTCTTTAAGTTATTCTTTGAATTCAAAGAGTTTGCTTGATTATGGTTATCATTAGGTAAAGCTAATTTATCAATGAAATTATTGTAATTCGCCTTAACTGCTTCAATATAAATTAAAGCAACTTGTTGCATCCTATTTTCGTCTGGAAAGCCATTTATAGCATCGATTCTTGCTATAAACACTTTTTTGGAATCACCTAAATGTTTGAAAGTGTTGATATGATTTTTAGCTAATACTTTCATTGTTAGCAATAATTGTTTTTCCAATTCACTAACCGTATGGTCAGAAGATTTAGGGTGGGTTCTATTAAATCTTGCTGCAAGATTCGTTTTATTTTGTGCTTCAAAATATTTTTCTAACACTTGCTTATAATAAGCAACTTTTTGACTTCAATCATCTGGAAAAGCAGTCTTTACTTGGAGTATAGTTGTTGCTTTATTTAATTCAGTTTTGATTGCTTGTTTTGCAAATGCATTATTTTCACTATATTGCAGTAAATCAACTTGCGGAGCCTTTTTGTTAATCTCATCATTAAGTTCGCTTAATTCAATTGCTTTATTTATAAATTGATCAATTGTATTTAAATTATCAACACCTACACTTAATACATTAATTGAATGTTGCGCCTCACTACTATTCTTATTTGGATAAGGAATATTATTAATAATTAATTTTAATTTACTCTTAAATTCAGATTTAATTTCATTTATCAAAGAGTTAGCTTCATCACCATCTTGGATAGCGTCAAGTTTTTTATTATATTGATCAAACCTTGTAGCATCTTTGTTATTAAGATTTTTATAGGCTTCAACTAACTCCTTAGATTCGTTATACTTAATTTTAAAATCATTAATTTGAACTATTATGTTTTGCATTGTTTGGATATCTAAAGCATTTGAAATTGTTTTATTAAATGTCGTTTTGTTACTATCCTTAGCAAATAAAGAAAGAATGTCTTTGGCAGTTTTCACTTTTTCATTAAATTGCTTAGCTTCATTTGTTATCCTAGTTATTTCACTATGATAATTTAAATAATTTATTCCTGCTTGTCTAAGTAAGATTATATATTTATTTTGTTGATTGATATTTAGAAAAATCAATTGCTTTACTTGTGCAATTGCTTTTGCTCTTGCAATTTCAACTTCAATTTCATTTGCCAGTTGCGACGAAGTATCTGCTTCTTGCAATTTATCTAATCTCGTTTCAAAATCTCTAAGCTTAATTTCTTCTTTCTCATTTAGTGACTTATATTCGTTAAGTTTTAAAGTAGCATTGCTAAATTGATTTCTAAATTGTTCTATCTTATTCAACACATTTTGAATATTGCTTGCATTGTTTGCATTTTCAATTTCCATCATTAATTTAGCTCTATTCCCAACCTTTCCAATTTGGGCTAGTTTATTTCTTGATTCAAGTACTTTTTGATTAAATATTTTAGCATCATTAACTTGGAGCTCAATTTGTTGCTTCGTAGTTGCTTTAAGAATTTCATCCCTATAATACTTATGAGCAGCCTGAGTTAGATTATCTTTGGCAATCAATAAATAATCAATAACACCATGATATAAAGGAACCACCTGTTCAATTATGCTCTGCAATTCATTTGGATTAGTTTGAGTTCTTATATGTTTAATGAATTCATCAAATGTTTTGAACTTTGTGCCGTCAATTATTCTTTCATTATCGGGCTTGGCAGCGTTTTCTAAAAGTTTGTCTCTATGATCAAAAATATAAAAACCGATATAAGGGGATGTCTTTTTTCAAAATACATCCATTTTATTTTTAACTTCAGATGCATTATTCATTATGGTCTTAATTGAACCTACGCCAATAGCCTCTTTGATTTGCTTTAAAAATACTGACATCATTAATGTATCTCTTTTTACAAATAACATTTTTAACTTATCATATGCGGCCTTTACTTCACTAACAATAGATTTTAACTGCATTATTTCAGATTGATTATTAGCGCTAAAAATGTAGTTTAATAATTTTTCTCTTAAACCTACTATGTTTTGATTTACATCTAAAACATCTTCCGCCTTGCTACCATAACTAATGTCAAATTCATTTTTTTCGAGATCAATAATGGATAAAATATCTCTTTGTAGCTCAACATACCGCTTGATCTTATTTTTAAGTTCCTTTAGTTTTTCTAAGTTATCTGCTCTTGAAAACAAATCATTGTAGAACATTTTTTTAGTAATATCTGTTATCAAATTTATCAGGCTATTTAAGTCATCAACCTGCTCTTTATATTTCTTTAATTTATCATGCAAAATTGTGACTTCTTCATTGACCAAAATAACTTGATTTATCTTAAACGAATCAACTAATTGAGTTTTAATTGTTGCTTTTGATTGGGCGGAATTACTATCTTGTGGATAAGCAAGATTTTGAATAAATTCAATCGCATCATCAGCAATAGCTTTATTAATAATTTGATGCGGTTTTTCAAAAATATCTTGATCTATAGCAAAAATTATACCATCAACTAAGATATCATTAATTTGCTTATGCAATTGTTGTTTTTTGCCTTCATCGGCTACTAATAAACTATCAATTTTAATCTTTGCTTGTTTTTTAAATTCGGTTATTAATAGTTGACAAAATTCTTGCAAACTCAAACCTTCGCTATCACTTGCGCTCTTTTGAGGATATGTATGACCTAATTTGTTAGTTACAAAATAAGAATTAATACCAAAGTACTTCTCAGCCAATTTCTTGAGTGTTTTAATATGCTGAGGTCAACTTTTAGGAAGAATTTGTTCTAATTCGGCAACTGAGGTTGCAGAATCAAAACCTTCCAAAATTTTAACTAGTGCATGCGAATTGCTTTCGCTATATTCAATGGTTTTTGCTAATTCTATCAATTCTTTGAGCTTAGTATCAAATGTTTGTATCTCTTGCTTCTTTATTGTAACTTCACTATTGTTATTTAAAGCTTGAACTTCATCCTTAATTTTTTTAATTGACTTAGCAACAAAATCATTATTTTTCTTAGGATAAGAAACCCGATCAATTAACTTAAATGTTTCTTCTTTTTTATTTTGTAACTTTGCAGATTCAACTACTAAATTAATGCCAATATCATTAGTTTTTTTATCTATTTCGCTTTTATAGTCTTCTTTTTGTTTGGTAGATAAATCAACTAAATTATCAATTACATCAGCTGCTTTGGCTCTAAGTAATTCTAATCTAATATTCTCAAGATTTTTTATGTCAGTAACACCATTAATTAACTTATTTATTTTATCTTTCCGAAAGGCATCTACAATCAGTGAAACCTCATTATTTATTGTGGTTATTTCATTTTTTAATAAATCTAAAATATTGTTAATAGGATACAAGCCCTCTTCGCTCTGAACAGAATCAATTTTTGTATTAAATAAATTTCTTGAATTCTGTGAAGTCACATCATTAATAGGATAAGGTATTTTTTGAATCTTTTGCTTGGAATTTTGTTTTTGAGCTTCAAATATTTTTGCATTAATATCAGTTAACTCTTGTTGTAAATCCAAACTATTTCCAGATATTTTTTGGGTTATTTCTTGTTTTTTAGTTTCTTTAACTAGATTATCTAAATCAGTTAATCCATCAATTAATTTATAGGCGGTTTCACGTTTTGCATTATATATATTTAGTTTTAAAACCTCTTCTTCTTGCTCATTGGTTAGAGAACTCAATTCATCAAGTAATTTTGCCTGATTTTCAACTGAAATAGGATACTTAATGCCTTCAATTAATTCCTTATATTTTTCTATCTTGCTTTTTAAATCGTTATTAGCTAATTTATTTATTTGGTCCTTATTAATTGACTCATCTAATTTATCATTTAATTTCTTCTTAGCCAAACTAGGTTCCATTGGGTAAGAAAGAGAATTTATTCTATTTTTAGCGTTATTAATGGCTACTTCTAGTTCGCTAAGTTCCTTTAGTTTTAAGTAATAACTATTTTCATTTATTATATTGCTTAGTTGTGATTTTAAAATAATTTTAGCTTTGGCGTTACTTAAAGGATAAGGTAATTTGTCAATCTTAGCAACAAGATCAATTATGTAGGCTTCATTTAAAACCGCAACCATTTCATTGTATGATTTGTTATCTAATTTTTTGATTAATTCAGAAGATTTTGTTGTCTTGTCAAGATTAGATAAAGCTTTGATTTTTTGTATTATTTCTTGTTTATCTTCTTGTAATGCTTGATTAATTTTTTTGTTAAATATTTCAAATTTATTTGATTCATCAGCCTTATTAAATTCTATATTTAAATTATCTAAATGCTTAGGATTTATTTTTTCCAAAATTCCTTTAGAATTAAAAATATTTTTCTCAATATCTTCCAGTTCTCGTGCTCATTTATTATTTAATAAATTTGTATCATTAGACATAGTACTAAAATCAACTTCAATCTTTTTAATAATTGAAGTAATTGCTTCAGATTGTTCTGATTTAACTGATGGGTATTCTAATCCTTTAGCTTTTTCAATTAAATTTTGTTTCCGAGATTGACGATATTGAGACTCATTTTCATTTTTTGCTGCATTAATGTTTTTCAACAAATTATCAAAGTTATTTCCATCAACAGATCTATTTAATTCCTCCTTTAAAGCTTGTTTTCTTTGCGCTATATTATTTTTTAATGGACTTTTATCTAAACTATCAATTGCTTCCTTTGCCTTTTTAATTTTTTCTGGAATTGATTTAATTAGATTTTCTAGTACTTCAATTTCATTACTATTTTTAGCTAAATCAATCTTCGAATTCAATATGATAGTTGCAGGGGCTGGCTGAGGAGTATCCTTATAATAATCAAGTTCTAAAATTTGTTTTTTTAATTTATATTTAGCAATCTCGACTTCAACTTTTTCAAGATCACTTTTATTAATTATTGTGGTAATTAACTTTTTAAGTTCAAATTTAACATTATTTACATCAATAACATCTTGCAAACTTAAAGAATCAATTAAGTCTCTAACCTTATGAAGTTCGGCAACAAAATCTTTAGTTTGCTCCTTAATTTGATTATAAGAATTATCATCAATAACTATTTGATCAATAACATTATCGAATTGAGCTTTTGTTGTATTAAAATTATTTTTAATCGATACATCTGAATTACTATCATTAACATAGTCGCTCATTGAAATTAGTTTCTTAATTTCTTCTTTTTTATCTTTTAACCTTGCCTCATTGACTATCTTTTTTATATTTTCATAGTCGTCATTAGCCTCTATTCTAGCATTAAATGCACTAACTAATTCTTGGCTTAAATTGGTTAACTTAGTTATTTCTGTCTTCGCCTCGACCACATCGCTAGCATGTGCATTAGCAATCTTTTTAATTAATTCATTAAATTCTTGATCGGTGTAAGAATCTCTTAATTTGTTTCAAAGTTCTAATTGATTCTTTTTTGATATTTTATTAATAGCTTGTTTACTTGATTCAATGTTAATTGTTATATTAATAATTTTGTTATCTATTTCAGTAATTTTTTCAGAAATTCCAACACCATTCGAATCAGTATAATAACTTTTAATCTTGGAAATAGCTGGGGCATCATTGCTTCCAATGTTAAAAACGCCATCACTTTTTGGATATGGGAGAGATTCTACCTTATTATCAAGCGCTAATTTATTTGATTGGTTATCAAGTGCATTTTGAACCAAAGTATTTAAATTATCAAATTCTTCATCTGTATTTGCTTCATCAAATTTTTCTTTTATTTCATTAGAAATTACTAGCAAATTAGATAGTTTTGTATTAACAATAGCAATATTTCTTTTTATTTTTTCGATTATAGATTGGTAATTGGTTACTTGTTGCGAATCTTGTAAGGCTTCAATTTGAGAAATTATTTCAAGAACTGCTGGGGCTTTATCCTTATGCGGATATTCAAATTTCTTGACCTCGTTAATTAATTTATTTTTTTGATTTTGCAACTTAGCGTTTATTACTACTTTTTGAATTTCATCATATGTTTTAAAAGTACTATCATTTATTTTTTCTTTATACTCTTTAGATTGATCAGATGTCAATAAATTAAGTTTTTCTATTTCGGCAATTGCCTCATTTTTATCCTCATTTTTAGCATCTTGAATTATTCTTTTAAGTTCATCAAATTCATTATTATTTGGAGGTAAAAAATTAGAGTTATCAAGTTTATTGTTTAAACGTGCCTGTTTTTGCGGATTTACTTTTTTAATATCATCCTTATAGCGATTTATTTTATCAGCTAAACTATTAATTATTGAAGCTATATTTTTAATTTTTTCTAATTTTTGATTTTGACCTAATGTAGAATCATTTTCAATATTATTTATCTCATTAATCATTTCTTTTATTGCAGGAGCATCTTTACCAGAAGGATAAGGAAGCCTATTAATCTCAGATTTAATAATTTCAATCTCGTCCCCTGCTTCCAAAGCAATAATAAGCTCTGAGTCAACAATAATTTTCTTTATTTCATCCAATGCGATATCTAAGGCTTTATTAATTTTCTTAACTAAATCATTTTGTTTTTCGCGTTGGCCAACATCTTTAATTTTATTGTTAATCAAATATGCTTTGATTTTTTCTAGTATAACATTTAGCTGATAAATATTCGTGGCTTCATTTATTTCATCATTTATCGAGTCGCTTAATTGCATACTAAAACTTAATGAGCCAAGTTCATTTATTAGATGCTTTTTCATATCATTAAATAATTTCAATGCTTCAATTTCGATATTTTTATACTCATCCTGCGTAGTATTTTCAGCATTAATTTTCTCTTTAAAAACATGATATTGTGAAGAATTATATGATTTTGAAACATTCATTAATGCTTCATTCTTTGCCTTTTCTAATATAGATTGGGCCTCGGTTATAATGTTACGTAGGTCATTTTCAGTGCTTGATTTATTAGCAATTATGGATTCGAAATTAGACTTTTTGTCACTTTGTGCAAGACGCATAACTATTTCTGAAGCAACTTTTCTCAAATCTTCTGTATTTGCTAATAATGCATCAATATCTTTTTCTATCTTTTTGATTTCATTCTCTGTTTCTGCTTTAATTAATTCACTATTAAATTTATCCCTTGTTGTTGAATTTTCTATTTTATCGGCCTTATGTTGAACACGATCCTTAAAATCCTTAATATAAGTATTTATTTGATTAATAACATCAAAAATTTGTGAAGGATTATGAATTTCGGTATTTAATTTTTGTTCTATAGCAGTCTTGAAATTTGAAATATTTAGTCTTTTAATCAAATCCTTAGCTTCTGCTTGCAAAATAGAAAGAGCTATTGTATCGTTTACTACAACCATAACTTCATCTAAATTTTTATTATCTAAATTGTTTACCTTATTAACTAATTCTTCGATCATAGGAGATAAAATTGAACTATCATTAATTTTCTGTATCAAGGAACTATTAATTATTTTGATAAAATCAGCTTTATTTTCAAACTCTAAAGCCTGAAAGAATTTATCTTTAATATCAGTTATTTGCTTAAGATCAAAATTATCGCTTTTTAACAAGGCTTCATACATTTTTTTTATATATTGATCGGATACTCTTGATAACAAAAATTGAGCTTCATTTTTATTAATTTTCTTTGCTCTATCAAATGTATTAAACACTTTTTCAAAAAATATTTCATTTTCTACGGTCTTAATTAAGGCTTCAATTTCATTTTGATTTATTGCCTTATTTTGCTTGTTATAAAAATAGTTTTTCGTTCTTGTGACAATCAATTTTGATACAAGGTCCAAAAGTTTTTTCTTTTTATCATTCAATATTTTTTCAATCTTTTTATTGATATCGTTAAGCTGTTCAATTGTCGTTGAATCCTTTGCTTTTTTAACCAAATTATTTCTTTCTAATCCGAAAGATAGGGCTGAAAGAGTATCCAGTGTGGCTATTTTTTGTTTAATAAGTTCGATGTAATTTAATGATTTTGTATCCTTGATTTTATTAATTAAGTCCGCCTTTTCTTCACTACTAAAATTAGAATTTTTCGTTATTTCTTCAATTAAATCCTCCTTAATTTTTTCAAACGTTCCCCGCTCACCACGTTTAGCAAGATATAACAAAATATTAGATTTTAGTCTAGCTAAATCTTCATTATTTGCTACTTTATCTAGTTCTATATAAAATTCTTTAGCTTTATTTTTATCGATTAGAACAACCTTTTTAATTAACAAAATAATTTCATTTTCATATTCTATAAAGTCCACAACTTCTTTCTTTGTGTAGATTTTTTGTTCTAATGAATTAATTACATCTGCTTTATTTTTTTCAATATTTTTAAGAGATTTTGAAACTATGTTATCAGCAAGATTTTTTATTTCTTCTATATCCTTTTTGTTTTCTGCTATTACCTTATTAATCAGTAAAGCGATCTTTTCTTGATTTTGTTTTGTATACTTATTGAAATAAGCATTTTTTAGAAATGCTTGCACTTCAATTTTAAGAGAGCTATCATTATATAAAGAATCGGATTGTTTTTTTAATATATCCTTTAAGTAAAAATAGTTTTGTTTTAAATCCAATTGATTTTTTAAATGCGAATCCAAAAGAATATATGTTCACGTCCCAGCAGTCATTAATGTTGCCGATCCAGCCATTGTATATAATACATTACGTCTCTTTTTATTCAAATTTTTAGCCATATATCACCTCTATAATATACTAAGTATTATATATATATATATATATATTGCTTAGATAAAAACTTTTTTATGATAAAAATCAGCAAAAACAACAAAAAACACATTTTTTGGTTTTTATTCTTTTTATGAACATTTTATTATTTATATAGCATAGACATAAAAAAATAAGCACTATATTTTCATTTATAAAAAAATAAAATTTTAGAAATGAAAAACAAAAAACCATCTTAATTAAGAGGTTTTTGTTTACATGCTAAGATTGTTTTGGTATATTTGCCTTGCTTTTTAATTCTTTTTTTCTTGCTTCGAATCGCTTTTAGATTCTATTGTTTCAAATGAAAATTTCACTAAAAATTTCACCTTATCTATTATTCCGTTTTTATTGATAACATTTATTTTGAAAATAAAGTCTTCATTCTTAATTTCTTTTTTTGCCACAACATTTCTAAAGTATTCGTGTATTTTAGAAAATAATGTCTTTATTTCAAAACCAGTAACATTCTTCTTATTTTCAATAAAAAATGTTTTATTGTTCATAGTAAAATAATATGAAATAGCTAGCTTTAAACTAGTTAATTGTTGAATAAAATATTTAAAATCAATGTCATATTTATTTTTATCTTTAAATTTTTTAAACTCATCTTGCAGCTTTACCACTGCAATTTCCTTATCGGAATTTTTATCTAAAGCAAACACAAATTTCTTATTATCAAAATAACTATCTAAATTATAGCCAGTCTTATAAAACGAGTAGTTTGTCAAAAGATGAACTCCATATTCTCCATTTTGATTCGATATTTCAACTTTCTTGTCCAAATCAAACAATTCGCTTGCTGGTATTTCCTTTTCAAGCACAAATGTTGAAATTGTGTTGTTTTCAGATTTTTCGCTCTTTTCGAATTTAACATCACGTTCGCTATCATATAAGTAATTTACACTTCTCGACTGATTTGTTGAATAAAATATCGAAACACCAGAAATTACACCAATTGATGCAATTATTCCAGAATACATAAAAATAGTTGTCAATAGTTTTTTAATATTCTTTTTAGGTTTTGCCGATAAAGAATTATTCATATCACCTTTAGACTCGATTTTTTTGTTATTCTTTCTCATTAACTACTCCTATATATGTTTTAGCTCTTATCTTCAATTAAAATTTCTTTAATTCTATTAGCTATATTTCTAACTAATTTATCATCATTATTTAAAACCTTATTTTGCAAATAATGAACAAATAATGCCATAATACGATATCTATAAAAATCTAGTGGTTTATGTTTATTATATGATCGTCAAAATTGTTCCTCAATATTTTTATTAACTTTTAAATTTTCAAACATAAATGCAATATCTAAATATCTAGAACTGCGATAAGCAATTGATCAGTCAATCACATAAATACCTTGATTATCATCTCATAAAATATTTTCAAAATTAAGATTATTATGACAATTTGCATCAATCTCAATTTCTTTTATTCAGTTTACAATCTGAGAGATGAGATCATTACTACCAATTTCAATAACTAAATCTTTTTTATTTACATTATCCAAATATCACTTTATTTTTTCATACAATATGTAGTTAGGGAATTGAACATTTGAATCGTGATAGGTTCTCATAATTTTAGCCAATATCTTAATAGTTCTATGAGTTAATTGAAATTTATCCTTTCTAGTTAGCCATCTTCAAATAATTTTATTCTCATCTTCATAAATAAAAGTTGGAACAAAATAAAAATCTTCAATTGTCTTAATTTTAAGACGGTTATCAAATTGATTGTGGTGCTTATGCACAATAAATTTGTTGTTAATTATTGAGGTTCTAGTTTTATATACATTTAGGGACTCAGGAATTATATCCTTATTAATTGTTAAATAACGATAATCACTCTTATATTCTGCCTCGCGGTATGTATTAACCAAATATATGTAATCATCAAAAACATCCTTGTCTAAATTAAAATAGTCAATAATCATTTTTTTATCAATTCCAATGTTAATGTGCAGTAGTACAAAATCAAAATATGGGGAGTTAAGAGATACGCTATCCATATCCACCAACTTAACAAAGTTATACTTGTTAACTATAATATTATGTTTTTGGATATTATTGTGGCTCAAAACCTGTTCTTCATTTTTGTACTTATGAAGCAATTCATGATATTTTTTGTCTTGAATAATAAACTTATTTCAATTAAATTTTTGCACCTCAATATTACACTCATGAAAACTCTTTACACAATTAAATATTGAATAAATAGTGACCTTTTTAAATTTTATATGAAATAAATCTTCACCTGGAAATCATTTTTTTATATATATTCCGTCTTTAGCAAAAATATAATCCTTAAAATGTTTAATAACAATAAATTCATTCTCACATTCAGCATCAAATTTATGTTTAGGTATTCTTATTTGTACTCAAAGATTATTATACTTAGCAATAAAATATGTCTTATTTAATTCATGACGATAAAAACGGACATGAGAAATTCTCTTTGCAACTTCTTCATCAAAAGTAGTTCTAATCATTTCAAACATTCTTTCAATTTCAAACAAATGCGAATTATCAATAATATGATTGTTTTTTTCTTCTAAATACATAGATCTTCTTTATAAATTTGCCTTATATTCTTTATCATATTCAACTATTAACTTATCAACCCTATCTAGATAAAGTTTGTCATCAAATGGTTTTATTGCATGTTTATTTATTCATAAAACAATTAATGCATTAACTATAATTTTATGAGCAAGTAAATATTTATGTTCAAAATCATCTCCATAAGCATCCAAAAATATTTTTTCCTGTTCCTTGCTAAGATTTGATGATTCAATAAAATATGCTAAATCAAAATGTACATCGCCCATTGTTGCATACTCTCAATCTGTTATAAATATCCCTTTTTCATTGTCGATAAAGTTAAATAATCATAAATCATTATGAACAGGAGCTGAATTATCAATATTTTTTAAAAATAAGTTAATTTTTTTGTAATGTTTGTCTAAAATTGGAATTTTACGTCCTAACTTAGATATTGTTTCGCGATAAACCTTAAACCTTCTAGCTATTTGATTTTCCTTATAAAACTTTAATTTCGAATTATGAAGAGTAATCAATTTATTACCTATCTCTTTTAATTGTTCATTTGTTAATGTATTTGGATTTAGGATATCTCCTGGAATTCATTCATTAATAACCATGGTTTCATCTTCGGATATTGTTTTAGGAACGAAACTAAAACAATTTAAAATACTATTAGGTGTCTTATGATTGAAAGAATCAAACTTTTTTATTTTAATGAATTGTTTATTTTCTTCATCAAAATATGTGGTGTTGGTATATCCTTGATTTTTAACTAACTTCATTCTTATTCCTTAAAAATCAATATTAGATACATATTTAGCATTTTCTTCAATAAAGTCATGTCTTGGTTCAACTTCTTCACCCATTAGTGTTGTAAATACGCGGTCGCAAACAGCTACATCATTAATTTGTACCTGAAGCATTTTTCTAGCATCAGGATTCATAGTGGTTTCTCACAACTGTTCAGCATCCATTTCTCCAAGCCCTTTATAGCGTTGTATAGAGATAGCTTTTCTATCATCAAATTTGCTTAATATTTCTTCTTTTTGAGCATCGTTGTAGGCGTATTCAACTCTCTTTCCTGCAACTATTTTATATAGTGGAGGTAAGGCTATATATACAAAACCATATTCAATCAGCGGTTTTAAATAACGATAAAAGAAGGTTAATAGCAATGTTGAAATATGAGCACCATCAACGTCAGCGTCAGTCATAATAATAATTTTGTGATATTTTAGTTTATTAATATTAAAATCATGTCCAATACCAGTACCTAAAGCATGAATAATGGTCTGAATTTCTTGATTTGATAAAAATTTAACCTTATCATTTTTTTCAGCATTTATTACCTTTCCTCTTAAAGGCAGTATAGCTTGAATAGATCTATCCCTTCCGCCTTTCGCTGAGCCACCAGCAGAATTCCCTTCGACAATAAATAATTCTCTTATTTCCGCATTCTTAGATGAACAGTCGGCAAGTTTTCCAGGAAGACCGCTAAATTCCAACCCATCTTTTTTTCTTGAAGCTTCCTTGGCAGCATTAGCAGCTAATCTAGCACGTTGCGATTGCAAACATTTGTTAATAATATTTTTAGCAATATTAGGATTTTCAGCTAAATATCTTTCTAAAGACTCTGAAACGACTTTGTTCGTTGCATAACGTGCATTTGCTGAGCCAAATTTTGATTTTGTTTGACCATCAAAAACAGGATCACTATGCTTAATAGAAATAACTGCAATAAGTCCTTCTTTAGAATCCTCTTTGCTTATTTTTTCATTTCCCTTAAACAATCTATTTTCCTCAGCATATTTATTAAAGATTCTTACTATAGAATCATAGAACCCATTTTCATGTGTCCCGCCCTCAGTAGTTTGAATATTATTAGCATATGAAATAACTGTTGATTGATAGGCTTCATTATATTGAAAAGCAACCTCTACTAAAATTTCAACTTGCTTAGGCGGTTTGTTATTAGCAATCTGCTCCTCAGTTGGTTTGTCAACATCACTAAATGTGCCTAAGGCATAAATAACTTCTGGGTTTATAGTCTTTTTACCTTTATTAAGTTCTTTGACGTAGTCAACAATACCCCCATCAAAACAAAAAGTTTTTTTAGTATCTTTTGTTAAATCAATTAGGTTAAACATAAGGCTCTTATTCAAATAAGCCACCTGCTTAATATGATCGCTAATAGTACTAAAATCAAAATCTATTTTATCCATAACTGTATAATCAGGATGGAATTTAATTCTTGTGCCAGTTTCACCGATAGGAACTTCACCAATAACTCTTAAATCATCAATGGGTTTTCCGCCATTTTCATATTTTTGATAATGTAATTTACCTGCTCTTTTTACTCAAACTTCAAAAGAATCACTTAAGGCATTAACCACAGAGGCTCCAACACCGTGTAACCCACCACTAACTTTATAGTTGCTTGAGTCAAACTTTCCGCCAGCATGCAAAACTGTTAAGATTGTTTCAACAGCAGATTTTTGTGTTGAAGGATGGATGTCGACAGGCATGCCACGTCCATTATCCTCAATCTCAATAAAATTATCCTTATGCAAGGTAACGCTTATCTCAGTAGCATAACCAGCCATTGCCTCATCAACCGAGTTATCTAAAATTTCCCAAATGAGATGATGAATTCCTCTATAGCCGGTTGAGCCAATATACATTCCTGGTCTAACACGTACAGGATCTAACCCTTCAAGAACTTGAATATCACTAGCAACATATTTTTTTTCCTCAGGCATTTTTTCTCCTTACAATATAATTGCTTTGCAATTATAATAAATAAATTATATCAAAAAGTCATGAAAAAATAGTTTTATGTAAGCATGGTTAATATTAATAAATGTAAAATTTTCTAATTAATATGTTGTTCTGCCTAACAAGTGATATTTTTCTTTTCATTTTAAGGAATAAAATGCAAATAAACACAACTTTATTAATATATTTTTTAGTATTCTAATATACAAAAACATCAGTAACTACAATTTTTAACATATCTCTATCTTTACATAATCAACAAGTGCAAAATTTAAATCCTTTTCTTCTCCTACTTTTCGTAAATTGTTATTATTTTTTAGTTCTTGGCCTTTTTGAAACCAGTTCCTTTTTTAGGACTTTGCCACTTTTTATATTAAATTACCTTTTGCTAAAATATATATTTTTTACATATTTTTTTATATTTTAAAGCTGCTAGCTTCTTTTAAATACTGCTTTTAAATGCCATGGGCGCAATCCCTTATTTGTTTAAAAAGATCTAATCTGTTCTTTTATATTTGACTATCGCACATGATTAAATTTAATTTTAAAAAATCCGGGCACAAGTGTGCCTGGATTTTTTGACCGTGTTTGATTTGTTTTGATATTTTTATTATTTAAACGCGCCTGTTAAACTGCTAGTATCAACATCTTGTCTTTCTACTTCACTGGCTTGAAATAGTGGTTGGTTATAAATATTGTTCTTATTAGCAACAATGTTTGTTCAAAATTTATAAATTTCAGCATTAAAACTTCTTGCTTGAGCATTATAGTTTCTAATAGTTGCATAAATTTCATCTTCTTGAATAGCAATTTCGGTTTGAAATTGAAGATATGATCTATCAGCTTTTAGATTTGGATATTGTTCAATTTGAATATTAATTGCTCTTTGAACTGAATTTAACGTATCTGATACTTTTGCAACGTCCTTTTCTCCCTCTATGTCAACTAATTGTGAACGTAGTTTAATTATTTCTTTCTGAGTTGATTGTTCATATTCGGCATATCCTTTAACAACATCAAGTTGTTTAATCAATGTTGCTCTTCTTTTCTTTTCAGCCGCTTGAATAAGAGAAGATGCCTCTTGAATTCTATTCATTCTTTCAAGTAGTTCATTTCTTTTGCGAATGGCAACTAATAGTATTATTCCGATTGTTATAATACATAAAATTATAAATAACGTTCTTTCACCTTTAGTTGGTTGTGGAATTTTGATTGAATTATCAACATTAGGCTTAAACCCTTCATTTGATTGAGGTGTTCTTGAATCAAATAGCATATTGCCTCCTTTATGATTAAATAATTATACTATCTAAACATAGCAAAAATTTTATTTATCTCATCTTCACTAATTTTTTCATTTATATAAATATATGTACCGTTGCTATCAATTGATATTTTATAATCTTTATTAGCAATAAGCGATTTTTTTATTCTGTTAACAAACAAAAGGCAATCATCTAGTTCATCACTTCTATTATTATGCAAGCTCTTATTAAAGGCTAAATATTTATCTGTATATTTCGCTGCATCCATAAATGAATTTGAAATTGAATTTTCTCGAAACAGATCACCATATGATACAAAATCATTATCTTCGTTTAAGGAAACAGAAGGAATTCAAATAATAAATTTTTCTTCTGTAAATAAATGAAACCTTTCAAATGGCACCTTAATAATAATCCCACTTTTATATACTTCATCAATAAGTTGCTCTTTTCAATATGAATCAATACTAATCTTTAAAATAAGGGCATTTGAGCGCTTTATTCCAGTATCTTTCTTATATTCTCTATCAATAATTTGTTCTACATATTTAACATATAATTCACGAGCATTATCTTTTGTTTTCATTGAAAACTTATTTCCAGTAATTGCTTTATTAATTACATCAAAATAATTAAAAAAGTCTGTTTTATCCTCACTAACACTAGCATCTTCATAAACATAATCGGATAAATATCTCTCGCCCCGTTTTTCATATTTTTCTGATGCAATATTTGGATTTAAGTATGCCTTAGTTATTGCCTTAAATACAGGTATTAAATTATTTGCAATGATTAAAAGCATTCTTGAATATATGTCGCCAATAGTAATCAAATTATTTAAATCAAATAAAAATCCCATCCAATTATGCAATGAGGAATAACCGATTTTTTCCTCATTATAAACTCTTGAAAGCAATATATTATTTTTATACTTACTAAATAGTGGTCCTGGATAACCAAAATATTGCGCATAGTTAATAAAATTTTCTTGCGTTTTAACCTTAAAATAGTCTATAAAACCAATTTGATTATCATAATTAAAATTGTAATTTTGATAAAAATCCGGTCTTTCGAGTAAAAATTCTCCTTTTCTAAAAAGCTTATTATATTCTTTCTCGTTTAAATATTCTCGAGTTTCAATAAAGCTTAGATCAGGACGATAATTTGTTGGAATATTTAAGGCATGCATGGGTACTATAAATGGTGTAGGCTCTGTATGATAGGCATAAACAGCTTCTTCTACTCACGAGTCCTTAGTCCTAACAGTAATATATCCAACGCCTCGCGTTACAACATCTCGTCATTCCTCAATGTTATATAAAACATCATAAAAATAAGAATTTCTAACTTTATATTTTTCAATCGCACTAAAACCGTAAAAGTCATCTCTATTAAAAATAGGACTAAATTCCTTTTCAAAAATTCCATATATTTTTTTAATATCCATTAGTGCTAAAACTTTATTTTTTCATTCCAACATTGAATACTTATTAAAAATTGTTGCTAGTATACTATTATTTTCATTTATTTTTGTTTGAATAATAGATAGCTTTTTACTTTTGAATTCTTTGAAATCTTTAATAGTTTTTTTATTATTATTAAAAATAGGGATAAAAAATAAACCTATTATTAAAAAGAAAAGAAAAATTATCAAACCATTAACGAATTTCCTAGAATTAATTTTGTTTTCCTTCTTGTTCTTGATAATTTCTTGCTCTAGTTCTTTTATTTTATTAATATTTTCATCAACAATTTTAATTTCGTTTTCATTATTCTTATAGACTTCTTCCTCAAAAATTTTATCAAGAGCTGGCTTAATATTAAATGCTAATGGTTCGTATAAAGTATTAATTTGGTTGGAAAAAATTTTATTTCAGTCTATTTTCTTGAATTTGTTTTGTTCCAAAGTACTTTCATTCATATCTTAATTATTCCTTAAAATAGATCTTCTTTATCTTTTATCAAAGTAAAGTTTTGTTTTGGCTTTTCATATTGCTTCTTATTATTAATAGCACTATTAATTTTAAAATCTTTCTTTTTTTCAATGCCTAGATCATCCTGATCAAAAATATTTTCTTTTTTATTAACTTCCTCATTTTTTAAAACAACAGATTCTTCTTGTTTATCAATCAATATTTTTTGTTGCTCATCAATTTTTTTTAGGCCCGCCGGATTAATATCCAAATCACCAGAATTTAGAGTACTAATGTTTTGCTCATCAATTAAGCCATTAGTAATATTTTCTCGATTCTGATCATCATACATTGATGCTTCAAATTCCTGCGTGCTAAAATCAGGTTCATCTGGAATTATACATATACTATCAGCAGTTACCTCTCTCGAATCACTTAAGGCACTATCATCAAGAATGTATACTTCTTGACTTTGTACTATTGATGTATCATCAATCAGTATTGTCTCCCTGGTGGCATTATCTTCAGAAAAAATATCTTTCTTATCTAAGTTAACATTAAGATTATTTACTTCCATATCTCTTTTTAGCTTTTTATTTCTTAGTGATATTTTCTTCAATTTTAAATCACTAATAAAAAAGAAACATAAGCTAATTACCAAAATAATGATAGGAATGATAAACGATAAAACAATTCCAATCTTATTACCAGGAAAAGCCATCGCCACATATATAAATGAATTAATTAAACCTGCATTTCATTTATTTGGCAATCATAAATTTTGTTCATTCTTAAAATCAGAATATCATTTATCAAATATTGCTAAAAAAGCATTTTTAGAATTATATGGTGCCGGCTTCAATTTAGCATAATAAATTGATGTGCCCAATAAAATTAGCGCAATAAAAATAAACAAAAGCCGCCATAAGCTAAAATGGAAAACACCAACAGAATATGTGTTTTTCATTTTAAAGATATTCTTAATTGCTAAAAAAAACAAATATAGAAAAAAAATAGGAGAAAATAAACCAAAAAACATTCCAAAAGTGTATGTATGTATTGTCGTCAAGCCCTTAACATTTAAAAAAGATACAACAGTAAAAAACACAACTATAAAACATATCATAGTCCAAATAAAAGGTTTGTCTTTGGATCAAAAATATGTCTTTTTTCTTTTTATTTTTTTAGGAATTTGCTCTTGTTTTGTATCATTTTCAATATTTGCTTCTGATGCCATATTATCCTCTAAATTTCATATAAAGTTATAACAATCATTGGTTCTTTTGATAGCACCTTAAATATTTTTCTTTTTATACTTTTCCGTAATTTTTCCTGTATTTCTTTTAAATCAATATCATTAGCCTTTTTATCCTTAAATTCTTTGGAAACCATGTCATTAACAATTAAGGTAATAGTTTCTTTATTGTCTTTAGTGATTATACCATAAGAAGAAATATGAAGTTGGCCAATTGGTTGTTTGGTTTTATAATCAACTAAAGTGCTTATTGCAATAACTCCGTCTCTCGAAAGATTTTCGCGTTCATTAATTACTTCCTGAGAAATATCGCCAACGCCAAAACCGTCGATAATTGTATCCCCAACAGATTTAATAGAATGTTTTTGGGATATAAGCTCATTGTTTAAAAATTCTGCCACTTTACCATTTTGCAAAATTATACAATTGCCAAAATTCATTCCTGCATCACGCGCTACATGAGATGCAACCACTAAATAACGATAAAGTCCTTGTATAGGAATAAAATATTTTGGTTTTAATGTTTTGATTATATTATATATATCTTCTTTAGCAGGATTACATGAATAATACTGATCTGAGCTTAATTCAATTAAATTTGGTGTGTTTCTTGCTATTTCATCTAATGTCAATGCGTAATTAACTTCAAGGCCATTTACAGGAGGCGCAATTATTATTACTGCATCATCAGATCTAAGTTTTAAATAAACGTCATTATTTGATGCGATTCTAATAAATCTTAAATATAGCCTTTCAATAGCGCCAGTAACAAGAATTACTGCATTCTTTGTTTCATTAGCAACACGATAATCAATGAATTCTGGTAATTGAAGATCTGGATTAATTTTTGATACTAAATTAATAAATTGCGAATAATTTCTTCCATATGTAACAACAGGACGATTATATCTTTTGGCTAGAACTAAAACTTCGTGTGCTGTTATCATATCTTCATCATACAAACCAACTACTATTCTCTTGTTATTAGGGGTTTCCTTGAATTTATATTCAATTTTTTTTGAAATTCAAAGTTTATCTATACTTCTTCCAGGGTAATTCGAATGCCCGGAATCTAAGATTAATAACTGCAATTTCTTTCCATTATTGATAATTTGTCTAATTTTAGGAACATCAGTTTTCCCATAAGGGCCCAAGTCTCCATCAACAAAATTTGCCATAAAGAGAATATTTCCATCCTTATATTCGAAGTTAAAACCTATTTGTCCAATCAATCCACCAGCTAGATCAAAAGGAGTAACAACTACATCATTAAATTCAATAGGCATGCTAATTGTTTTTACATCATAACTATGATTATTGATATTATATTTTGAAATTCTATCCATAATAACAATACGATTAAATGGACTTGTATAAATTTTTAGGTTGGGAATTCTCATTAATAATCAAGGAATAGCAGAAAATGATTCATTTTTAACGTCGGTTATAAACACTCCGACAATATCTTTCTCTCTCTTTACAAGGTAATCATAATTGCAAATTAAAGTATCAATCCCGTTATGCGAATTTATTGGCACCTTAGTTCCTGAATTAATAATAAAAAGTTTTTCATTAATCTCCAAAACATAAGAGTTTTTACCATTTTCATCCAATCCACCTAGTGCAAAAAAATTTATTTTGTTCATATTCCCCCATATCAAAATTATTCATTGAAATCTTATAAGAATTTAATTAAAATAATTTTAGCAACTTTTTTTATTTCTATAAGAAATTAAAAAAAATAAAGCGGTCTACGCTTTATTTAATTAGGAACTCAGCCCACACATAAGTATGATCCGAAAGCACAGAACCGTTTCGAATTTTTTCATCTTGACCAATTTCAATTCCCAATTTTGTTAATTCTTCAACAAGTTTGCTATCCTCTTTTGTTTTATAAATATCAAAGATGCCAGATTCTTCAAGTTTATAATCGGTTTTATAAAAAAGTTTATCATATGGTTCTGAGAATCTTTTGCTTGTACCAAGTGATGTGCTAAATTTGTCGGTGTCACCAAACACAGACTTATATTTTCCTTCAAGTGTACTAAAAACAAATGATTGTTTTCCGTGTTTTATATTAGTGTCTCCACCAAAGAAAATATTGCTTTGAGGTCCATCTATTGAATCAAAATAATCTAATACATTAACTAGTTGTTGGCCCTCTCTATATTCGAATGTTCCAACCCCTTTATTTGTTTTTTCACCGATTGCCCTATTTGACTTAGAAGCTCCTGGAGCGTCAAAATGATCGAATACAAAAGTTAGTTTAACATCTGGTTTTAATTTATATTTAAATTTTATACCATAGGGAGGTCTTGCATATTGAGCCTTTTCACTGCTAGGACTAATAGTAAATTCTTGTGTATAACTATAGCCAATTTTGCCATTTGAGAATGCTTCTGGTTCCATTTCTTTTGTGTTATATATAACTGCTACATGCTCTGCAACATTAGGTCCAAATTTATCGCCTTTCAATTTCTCCGAAGCTATGTATGCATACATATTTGAACTTGATAATTTATTCATTTCATCAACAATATTTTTAACACCATCGGCATTATCAACCTCAGTTAGGCCCAAAACATCAAAATTTTCTTGTTTTGCTAGATAAGCAATTCTTTTGGTTTTCTTTTCTTGTTTTGTTAAATCACCCGTGAAATTTAAAATATTTCAATGTCCATATTTAACCTTATTGTCGCCACTTGGATCAGGTTGCAAAGGTTCTTTGTCTTTCTTTTCATCATCTTTATTATGCTCAGTTTCACCAGGATTCTTTGGTAGTGGAGTAGATGAAGAATCACTTGATCCATTATTTTGTTCTTTACTATCGTTGCCCTTATCTTGGCCAGGGTCCTTTGTATCCTTATTTCCTTCTTCTTTTTTTTCTTTTTCAGGATTTTGTTTTAAGTCCTGGTCATTATTTCCATTATCTTTTTCTTGGCTTTCCTTTTCTTCTGGCTTTTTGCTATGATCAACATCATTATTATTTTTATTACCGCAACTTGCAGCAATCAATGGCAACAACACAAGTGGTGATGCACATAGTGATAATAATATTTTCATCTTTTTGCTTTTATTTTTCATAATATAAATTTTACTACTTTATAAAAAATATCATCTAGGAGATATATAGTTTAGGTTTATCCTCTTTTAAATTTACAATATTTACTATAAAATTTTAAAAAAATAAAATTATAAATTTTTGTTTTTAATTTAAGCTATTTTTTATCAAAATCATAACCTAATTCAAATAACAAATCCTTTATTTCCTGAGCTTTTGCAAAATCTCATTTCTTTGAAGCTAGCTGCATCTCTCTAATTAATTCATTAATGTATGACTTTTTAGCCTTTAATTTATAATCATTACCAAATTTAGAATTTAAAATAAGATCAACATTAATTTTGGGAATCGGTTTAATAACTGTTTTTGGAATAATATTGTGTTCTTTGTTAAACTTTATTTGAATTTCTCTCTTTTTTAAATTATCATCTATAGTTTCTTTCATTGCTTCAGAAACTTTATCAGCAAAGAAAACTACTTTTCCATGGTCGTTTCTTGCGGCTCTACCAACAATTTGAATAAGCGAAGATGTATCTCTTGAAAATCCGTTTAAATCAGCATCCAAAACAATAATTAAACTAACTTCAGGTAAATCAATGCCCTCTTTCAATAAATTAATTCCTATTACAACGTCAAACTTTCCCATGCGAAGGCCCGCTAGAATAGCATTTCTTTCAAAAATTTCTAATTCATGATGAATGTAAGCTGATTTAAATTTTTTTTCTTTTAAAAAATCCGAAAATTCTTCTGCGCTTTCTTTTGTCAAGGTTAATATTAATGTTCTTTCGTTTCTTTGAATCTGCAATTTTAGTAAATCATATATTTTGGCTTGTTGATTCTCTTTAAGCATAATCTCGATTTCTGGATCCAACAGCCCAGTTGGCCTAATAATCTGTGTAATAACCTCACCATTAGCATATTCAATTTCTCTTTTTTTGCTTGGTGTTGCAGACATATAAATGCGAGGAAAATCATACTCAAAAAATTCTTCATATTTTAATGGCCTATTATCAAGAGCAGATGGTAAACGGTAACCATATTCAACAAGAGTATCTTTTCTCGATTTATCACCGAGATACATTCCTTCCAATTGCGGTAATAATAAGTGACTTTCATCGATGTAAATCACAGCATCCTTTGGTAAATAATCAAACATTGTATAAGGTTTTTGGCCCGGCAGTCTACGATCAAGATATCTTGAATAATTTTCCATGCCTTTTGTATAACCAAAATCTTCAATAGAAGCAATGTCAGCATTAATGCGCTCATTTAGCCTTTCATACTCAAGGAGTTTGTTATTCGATTTGAAAAAATCTAGCTGGCTAGATAATTCATCTTTAATCTCCGCAGATATCATTTGAATTCAATCTTTATTCATGATATAAGTGGTACATGGAAAAATGGTAGTACTGCTAATAATTTCAATAACATCCTTAGTTATAGAATTAATTATTTTAATGCTCTCAATTATATTATTTTCATTAACTTCTATTCTTATTTGGCCATTATGCTTATAACCAGGGCATATTGTTAAGACAGAACCATATGCAGAAAATTCACCAAATTCAATATCAGGATAGATCTTTTTATTTTGATAACCCATTTGTACTAATGAATATTTTATTTCCTTGATGCTTATGCCCATTCCGACATAAATATTTAGTAAATATTTCTTGTACTCATGTGGATTAAAAGCACCATAAATTGCTGCAACAGATGCGACAACAATAGTGTCCCTTCTATTGAGTAATGAATTAAAAGCTGAAATTCTCATTGATTCAATTTCCTTATTAATTGTAGATGACTTTTCAATAAACAAATTATCTTTAGGCAAATAAGATTCAGGACGATAATAATCAAAATATGAAACAAAGTACTCAACTTTATTTTCGGGAAATAGTTCTTTAAGTTCGTTATATAATTGGCTAGCTAAAGTTTTATTATGACTAATCACTAAAGCGGGTCTATTGCTATTTTGAATAACATTGGCCAAGGTGAATGTTTTACCAGACCCTGTAACGCCTAATAAAACTTGATGTTTTTTGCCCTCTTTTAACCCCTGAATTAATTTATTAATTGCTTGGGGTTGGTCGCCAGATGGCTTATAGTCAGAAACAAGTTTAAAATTCTTCATAATTTAAATTATATACTAAGCATATTTATCTATCAGAAACATCCCTTCTATATAAAATTATGATACAATTAGTTAATTATGAAGATAGCAAAAAAAATATTATTAACATTAACAAGTATTTCTGTTCCTTGCATCTCTACTGCCCTAGTTGTTTCGTGTTCGAGAGGCGAATCATTGAATGATTTTGCGAAAGCCTTCGTTTTAGGAACGGCTGGTAGAGAAAACTACAAAAAAGATACTAAAACACTAGATTTAAGCAAAACTAATCTAAAGGTTATTCCAGCTGGAGCCTTCTCAGGAAATTCATTACATGGTTTGTTTTTAAACACTAATGAACAATCGCATGCAGCTCCTGAATTTCTTGCTGCACCAGGAATCTTTGATATTAAAAAAAATGAGATTAATATAGAAAAAATTATTCTTCCTAGCAGTTTAGAAATTATTGAAAAAGGCGCTTTTGCCAATTTAGGATTAAAAGAAATTCAATTTGATATTTCTTCAAATAACCTAACAAAAATTGAAGATGAAGCTTTTGCAAACAACAGATTAACTAAAGTAGAACTACCATCATCAATTGCAGAAATAAATGAAAAAGCATTCTATAACAATCAAATAACTTCAATCAATATCGAAGCCGCGGCAAGACTAAAAAAACTAAGTTTTGGTGTTCTCGCTAAAAATAAATTAACTCAAATAAATTTAAAGAACATTAACACTATTGAAGACTCGGCATTGGCGCTAAATGAATTTACAATGCTTAACTTACCAAAAAATGTTACTCGTGTTTCAGAAAAAATGTTTTTCTTCTTTGGAAAAAATAATGATGCTCATAGCGTAGAATTAACCATTGAAAATGATACTGTTAAAAAACAACTAACTAACGCGCTTAAAGAAAACAATGATCTTCACTATTCAATCAAATAATTTTTGATCAGCTAAATGGCTGATTTTTTTAT
The DNA here is from genome assembly GCF_053851635.1 of Mycoplasma sp. 2575. NCBI lineage: Bacteria > Bacillati > Mycoplasmatota > Mollicutes > Mycoplasmatales > Mycoplasmataceae > Mycoplasma > Mycoplasma sp. 2575. Next base: position 15,577 of record NZ_JBSQBB010000006.1, on the reverse strand, counting down.
TTATTTTTTTTGTTTTTCGGATTAAAAACTATTTAATTATTCTGACTTTAAGCTAAAACCTAACTATCCAAAATTAATTAGGGATAACTTTATTAAATATTTGATTTATTTGATCATAAGCATTAAAATTTTAATCTTAAAGATTGTTTTATTAAACGATATGATTTCGTAATTAAATATTAAGAAACAATATAAAAATATCCTTGCTTTATTTGCCTATTAATTCTTAAAAATTATTCATTAATCTTTATTATCTATTGCATAACAAAGAAGGTGCTTATATTATGCTGCCCCCCCAAAAAAGGTGAGGAAATATCCACGAAAAATAACATTTGCACATTATATATTTTTAAAAAAATAGTGCATTGCCATTATATTAACGCCTATTTTATACTATGACATAACATAATAATTCTTTTTTTAAAAAATCAATAATTTAATTTTAGATATTTGCTGCTTTAAAGTTTTTTTGCAAATTTCTTCCAAGCTTCTGTATTTCAGCGTAACAAATATAATAAAGTCCTAAATAGTGGATCAATTATTGCAATAGAACTTAAACTTATTAAAAATATTTCTTGACTTATATTATTGCTTCCAAAAAGAATTAGAATATATACAAAACTAGTTTGTAATCCAATCATTGTGAATATAGAAATTAAATTAGGCATTCAAACATCATTGGCTCCCCACAAAGATCTTAATGTTGTTAATGGCCCTACATCCATCAATGATTTAATTGCAAAAATGCTCATTAAAATGTAACAATATTGGTTTATTAATTTTGTCTCTATTGAATATATTTTAAACAAGGGATAAGTTAAAATAATTCCCAAAATGCCGAATAATAGCTGAACTATAAAACCAGTTTTATAAGCCAAATTACCAATTTTTTTAGCCTTATCAAGTTTATTTTTTCCGATTTGTGTTGCCACAACAGATGAGGTAACATAACTTAATGCTAGCAAATAAGCAGCAAATAAATCATAGATATTATTCAAAGCCCTTCAAAGGCCAATAAACCTATCATTTAATTTAGCGTCCGGAATAGCCTTTGATAATAAATATTGCGAAACAAATCAAATCCCTGTTTCTAGTGAGATCGGGAAACCGATTTTAAGAATTTCCTTAATATATTTATTATTCCATGTTTCTTTAAACTTAATTTTATGGTTCTTGACAACATATTTTTTCACTAAGATACTAGATATCACAATATTAATTAATGAACCTATGATAATTTCAAGTGAGGCCAGGAATGCATTTTTTATTACAAATAGAATGATAAAAATTCAAATTGTTCTAACAATTGTTCCAACAATTACGCCAATTATAGCAAGTTTATTTTTCTTTATTGCTTGCAATGAAGAATTCATTATAAAGGCAATGGAAGTTATAAAAATATCAATAGTACCAATTCTTAAAAATTTTATAGCAAAACTATGTTCATTTTTAACTTCTACTTCAACATTAGTTGGAATATAATTGATCCCATCAGCAAATCCACCAACAAATATTTTATGATTTAAATCCAGTTGATAAACCTGCTCTAATTTTAAGTTAGATTTCTTTAAATTACTTATAAAATTGTTATAGTCAACTTCCTTTTTTCAACCAATAATAAAAGTATTTTTAGCGCCTGAAAGTGATAAAAGTTTAGGAGCACTAAAAAATACAATTAAATATATTGCGCCATTCAAAATTAGTGATAAATAAAAAGCTGATCAAAGAAGTTTTGCAATTTCTTTTTGCTTTCCTTGACCATAAAGATTGGATGCTACAACTAAAACACCAAGTTGGAATAATAATGGTAAGAAAGTTATTATTTTATATACAACAAATATCTTTGCAAAAGTATAAAAATAATAGCCATTGTAAGACCCATCAGCATGATAAACACGATTATAAAAACTGACAGCTAATGATCCTGCAATGGTGACTGTGGCAAAAAATAATGTCTGAATAAAAATGGGAAAAGATAACCTTAAAAGATATTTGAAGTTATATTTTTGTTTAAAATACTTGTCGTTTTCAATTGCTTTAATATTCATAGTTTATCTATTAATTTTACTAAAAACATAATTATAATTTTTATAATAAAATATATAGATAAAATCATATCAAAACATATAGGAGAAATTATGGGTTTCTGGTCAAAACTAAAAGATAAACTTTTTGGAACAAAAGAGGAAAGAATTGCAAAAAAACAAGCTAAAATAGAAAGTAAGGAAAAGAAAAATCTTGCAAAAGAATTAAACAAAAAAAATAAATTAGAAAATTACATAGCAGGTTTATCTAAATCAAATTCCTCATTCATTGAAAGCATTAAACAAATACAAAATAGGCATAATAAAATTGATGATAATTTCTTTGATGAACTCGAAGAATTACTTATTATGTCAGACATTTCAATAAAATTAGTTCAAATAATAATTAATGAATGTAAAAAAGAAGTTAAAAACGAAAACATTCAAGACCCTAAATTGATTAATGAAATTATTGCAGACAAATTATTTACTTTCTATGCCTCTAATTCAATTATTGATACAAGTCTTAATGTTCAAGACAACCGAATTAATGTAATTTTGGTTGTTGGTGTTAATGGCTCTGGTAAAACTACTTCAATATCTAAAATCGCTCACAAGTTAATTCAAGAACAAAAAAAAGTTTTAATTGCTGCTGCGGATACATTTAGAGCTGCAGCCGTTGAACAGTTAGAGATATGGGCTAATAAAGTTGGGGCAGATATAGTAAAACCGCTTAACAATGAAACAGATCCTGCGGCAGTTGTTTATCGCGCAATTGATAAAGTTAAAAACGATAATTATGATGTTCTAATAATTGATACTGCAGGAAGATTGCAAAACAAAATTAACCTTATGCATGAATTAGCTAAAATTAATAAAGTACTTCAATCCAAAATACCAGGCGCTCCTCATGAAAGTTTATTAGTTTTGGATGCTACAACTGGCCAAAACGGTATTTCACAAGCAAAAGCTTTTGGCGAAGCGACAAATCTAACTGGAATTATTTTAACAAAAATGGACGGAACCTCAAAGGGAGGGATTGTATTAACAATTAAAGATGAAATTAATCTAGCCGTAAAATTCATAGGCTTAGGGGAAGGGATAGACGATTTAGCCGAATTTGATCTTGATTCATATATTTATGGTTTAATGAAAGATATAAATGAATAATGGAAGATATTGAAGAAAGAGAAAAAATTATTAAATTGTTTGATAAATATGGGCAATTATTACCACAATCACAAAAGCAAGCCCTATATCTCCATTTAATTGAAGATTTATCTTTTGCTGAAATTGCTGATGAGTTAGCAATGTCAAGACCGGGCGCATTTGATGCTGTTAAAAAAGCAAGGCAAAAACTTATATTGCTTGATAAGAAACTGGGTTAAAAGTACTTATTTTGTTGAGTTAAAATAGTTATATTAATTTTAAAAAATATATAATTTTAAAAATAGTAAAACTTTTTAGAGGAGTTATTTAATGTCTTATAAATATAAAAGGGTTTTAATAAAACTTTCAGGAGAAGGATTAGCAAATAAAGAAAAACATTTAGCTATTGACTATGAGCTAGTTGAAAAATTTGCTAAACAACTTAAAGTTATTATTGCCAATAATGTCGAGGTTGCAATTGTTGTTGGCGGCGGTAATTTTTGAAGGGGAACAAGCGCTGCGAAAAATGGTATTCAAAGAGTTAGAGCTGATTACATTGGTATGCTAGCAACGACTATGAATGCACTTGCCTTACAATCAGGTTTCGAACATAACGGATTACAAACTAGAGTATTATCTTCATTAACACTAGATCCCAAGGTTTGCGAGGTTTATATAAATGAAAAGGCTAAAAAATACCTAAAAAGTGGCGAGGTAGTAATTTTTGCTGGCGGAACTGGTAGACCTTTTTTTACAACAGACACCGCTTCAACATTATATGCTTCCGAAATAGAAGCTGATGCAATATTAATGGGTAAAAACAATATTGATGGTGTGTATGATAGTGACCCTAAATTCAATAAAAATGCAATTAAATTCAATACATTAACTTATGATGAATTGCTTGAAAAAGACCTTAAGGTTATTGATCAAACCGCTGCATCAATGGCAAAAGAAAATAATATTGATATAATAGTTTTTGATATTAATGAAAATGAAGCATTATTAAGAGCTATTGAAAATAAGATACCAAATACAATCATTGCTAATAAAAAATAGAGGAATTATGGAGTTAAGTTTTTATATAGAAGATTTAAAAAAGAATATTAAAAAAACAATCGACAATTTTGAAGTGCAATCATTAAAAGTTGCTGTCGGAAAAGCAAACCCCGCTTTGATTAATAAAATTAAAATTAATTACTATGAATCGTGAATGAATTTAGATGAATTAGCTTCAATAAGTTCAAATGGACCATTAGAATTATTAGTTAAACCTTATGATATGGCAATTCTAAAAATAGTTGAAAAAACTCTTATAGACCAAAAACTAAATATTACTATTATTAATATGGGACATCAATTAAGATTAATTTATCCGCAAATGACAACAGAAAAACGTATGGAAATGACTAAGTTATTAAATCAAATCGCTGAACAAGCAAAGGTGGGGATAAGACAAATCCGCCAGGATATTAATAAACACATCAAAGCAGATAAAGAACTGTCAGAAGATCTACAAAAGAATTATTTGGACCAAATCCAAAAAGAGATAGACAAATCAATTGAAAACATAAATTCACTAACTAAAATAAAAGAAAAAGATTTAATGACAATTTAATAAAATCAAAATAGTTCATCGGAATTACTGAGAATAAAAAAATAAGTAAATTTATAAGAAATATACTTGTGCAAAAAGGCAAAACTATAATAAAAGATTAATGCATCTCATTAAAACTAAAAAAGTTTTGTGCAAATCTATTAGACCTTTCTTAAGAAATTTTATTAGGAAGGGTCTTTTAATTATAAAAAATAAAAAAAGAAATAATTAAACCTAAATTATTAATAAATTCACAAACGGTTTTTAACAAACTGTCTCTTTTAATAAAAAACCGTTGTGCAAAATTCTAAAGGTAGTGTAAAAAATGTGTAAGTTAATCTCTAGCTTACTTTTGAGTAAGAGATTTGAGAATAGCAATTACACAAATGTAAATTTATTACACAAAAACAGGTCCTCAATTAAAAACAACTTTATTTCATTTTTCTAACTGATTTTGGATTGCAAAATAAACTATCTTTATTAAAGAGTCATCAGTAGGAAATGAAGTTTTGTTTCTTGATATTTTTCTAATATTTCTATTTAAATTTTCGATGACATTTGTTGTATAAATAAGATTTCTAATTTCGGTTAGAAAATTAAAAAAGCAATTAGTTCATCGGTGTTTTTTTGTCAACTTTTAAGCACATAGTGATACTTATAATCTCATTTTTCTTTGAAAATATCTAGGAATCTAGATACTTCACCTTAGGGACTATAGATATTTTTGTTTTATTTACAATTAATGTTTTATATAGTGCATTTTCTATTAATGTTACTTTAATTTATTTGCTTTATCGCTAAACATAATATAAATATAAGCTTCAATAATTTGATTTGTACGTTCATCAATAGATTTCTTTTGATTTTTAAAATCCTCAAGACATTTAATAGGTTCTTCAACTATTGGGCTAAAAGATATTTCAGTAAAATTACCATCTTTATCTGGTAGCAAGGACATTATTGGTGTGTTTAATGCAAAATTTGTTTTTGATACCATATTATATTTACTTGAATCTTTAACCATTTCATTACTTAATCTTGAGTTATCCGGCTTAAACATTAAATCACCATTACCAATCTTGTAAACTAGTGTCATATAGTCTGTATTAAAATCAATATTCATATTTTTTAAATCTTTGCGATCTTCTGGTGAAGGTTTTTGCGGCAATATGTGTTCATAACTTAAATTTAAATAGCTTAAATCATTTTGACGTTCATCTTCACTTCTAAACTTTTCATATCAAAAAGGCTGTTCGCGCTTATTTTTGAAACCGCTAAATACACGTGCAATAATTAATTTATACAGTTTATTTGACACTGGTTTAAATGATGAATTCTCATCAGTTATTTCATAATTAAATTTATTATTAAGATGTTCGCGCAATAACTTAATATTTTTATCGTCTTCATCATTTAACGATAGCATCTTAATAAGTTCTTTATAAATTTGATTAGCAAATTCAACATCTACAGGTTTATTATCTTTGAATAACAATTTATTTGTTTTATTAATTATTGATGTACCTAGAGATTGTCCTTTAAAATCAAGTTCCCATAATGTGTCAAACTTTTCAATTTTGTATAGTACTTTAGACAAAATAATAAGATTTTCTTCATTTAAATCAACATTTGGAAAAAAGTTTAATTTGTTTAGAATTGATATGATTAAAGGAACATAAATAGATTTAGAACCACCCGATGTTATATTATTGATTTGCAAATTAATAAAATTAATATATTTAATTTTTTTATTAAAGTCATCAACAAAATTTTTAAACTCTACACATTCATGTTTAAACACGGTTAAATTAGAATCTATAATATTATCTATTTTTTCAACGCACCCAGTAAATGCGTATTCGTAATATACAAACTCTTTTCATAATTCATAAATTATGTTTCGCGCATTTGAATTATGAGAGGTGAAAATTTTAAATTTTTCAAATGTTCTAGTTGTAATATCGTAGTAGTTTGAATTTATTTCTTCTATTTTATCTGCTTTACCTTCCTTAACAAGTCAAGCATCAATAAATGTCACTATTTTTTTAATGTCTTCATCATTATCTAATTTATTTGATTTTCTAAAATAAATATTAACTGTCTTATTAAACTCATTAATATTTACGCGGTTTGTTGTGTGCTGAAAAATTAAATTTCTTAATAAGTCTAAAACTCCAAGACGCTTGCTATATTGATTTATATTTTGAAATATTTTAGTTAGGTCTCCTCTATTGTACTCTTGTATAGAAACAATATTAATTTTTACATTATTCAAAAAGTATTTACATATTGATTTGATGTTATCCTTTGTTATTTCTTTATCGAAATTGCGCACTATTTCATTGTAATTTTCATAAAATCTTGTTGAACGGTCGACTTCTTTAGCGTTAAAAAATAGATTGTATAGTTGAGTGTAGTGTTCAGGACATTGAGACTTAAAATCTTCTAGCATTTTCTTGATAATTTTAATGTTGTTATGCCCGTTATCAGACAATAAAATTTTCTTAGCTTCTTCCTGATTGAGAGACATAGCTTTTCTCAATAACATTAAATAAATTAGTAATAGCGAAACTATTCTTTGTTGTCCATCAATAATATTGTATTTACAATTAATACTCATTAAAATTATAGTATTCAAAAATGTTGTCTGATCGTGTCCTTGACGTGCGTTTTTGGAATCAATTAAAATATTTTGAAAAAGTCCATTAATGATATATTCATCTCATGAGTATGATCTTTGAAATATAGGTATTTGGTATCTTAATTCTGTTTGCGATTGAATAATATCTTTAAAAGATAATATTTCCGAAAGTTCCTTAATGGTTGTTGTTGCATTGTCCAGTTTATCTAAAAATGGATTACTATATTCACTGTTAAGGTTTGGTATCTTAAAATCAACTAAATCATTTATCTCTTGAAGCTCCCACATAATATTTGCAACATTTGTAATATTTACTATTTTATCAATGATGTTTCTAAACATTTCTAATACTTGATTGCTTTCTTGTGAACCGTCTTCACCCACAATATTAGATACGAACTTATCAAAATCAGCCCCTTTAGGTTCAATGTCTCAACATTTAATAAAATAGCGGCTTAAATACTTTTTATCAACTCTTAGCAAAACATTAAACCAATATTTAGTTACTTGTAAATCCTCATTTTTTTTGTAATCTGCATCACTATCGGGCTGATAGTTCTCAAAAGATTCTAAAGGTTTAATTATATATTCTTCTAAAAGTGAACCAAGATTTTCTCTTATGAATTGATATATTAATCAAGAATTATCTTTACTAGTTTTGCTATTTAAAAATGTAATAAATTGATCGCTCACGTAATAATCATCACTCTTTTTGGAAACTATTCTTGTACTATAAAGAACATCAATAATTTGTCTATATACTGAATGAGCGTATAAATTATCTTTAGATCTATAGAATAAAATGCCTTGTCTTTCCTCACCTAAAAAAGCTTGGTATTTTTTGTTGTTTCTATTAAAAATATATATTTTTTTATTTGTATCATTGATATTTGGAATTCAATTACCAACAGAATTATCAATATATGTTGTAATACTTGTGTCAATTTTTCAATTTATATATCCATTATTACTAAAAAATTTTTTTCACTCTTTCTTACTTATTTTACTCATTTAAATCTCCATTTATTTTTTCTATTTCTTCAACAGCGTTAAACACTGACGTAATTGCTTCAACAACAATAGAGTTTCCTGCTTGTTTAAGTAATGACTCTTTTGTTAATATTCCTTCATCATAAAAAAGTTTTATTTTGTCATAATCTTCTTTTCCAAAGCCCATTAACATAAATGCTTCACGTGGACTTATAAACCTATATTGAAGTTTTGCTTTATTATTGTTTTTGCACTTAATAATTCCAGTGCATGGTATCCTATCTTGTTTAGTAGTCAATGTATTAATGATGTAGTTTTTAGAATCATTAATTATTTTTTGTGTATTAACCATTCTTAGTCGAGAAGGTGTGTTATTAATCAACATATCAATATTTTCTTTTGTGTTGCTTCTAAAATCAAAGATATTCTTAAAACGTTCTTTTCGTTGTTCGAGACTTAATTTTTTTGCTTGATTTATTTTGTTAATAAAATCACGAAACTCAAAATCATTACTAAATGGAGTATATATGTTTTTTAACACACTTAATGCAAACACACGTTCTCTTTTTTGTATCGAACCTGCATCTAAACCATTAATTACTGTTGTGAATGTTTTATAACCCAATTCATCAAGAAACGCAACTCATTTTTGATACTCAGTCATAAATTTTTGAGACAATAAATTCTTAACATTTTCCATTATTAAGTACTTTGGTTTATGATAGGAATTGGACAAAATTCGATAGATTTGTCAAACAAGTGATGAAGTAGATTCATCATTGTTGATTCCTTTTGCTCTACCCATATTTGCAACTGAAAGTCCTTGACAAGGAAAAGAATAAGTAACTAAATCAATGTTGTGTTTTTTTAATATATTTGGATCTAACTTACGAATATCTACTTGATTATTACTTAATAGTATTGATGCAGCAAGATATTTTTTGAATTTAAGGCTTTTAAATTTAATCTTTGCAGGTGTTTTTGAGTTAAGAGATAAACAAAACTGCTTCAAAAATTCGTTCACTTGTAACTCAGTGGTTAAATTATTATTTGCCAATATTTTTAGATAATTATCATGTAAATTATGATGCATTGTGGCATATGATATGTTGGCACGTGCATCTCAATCGGCGGTGGCCACTATCTTAAACACATCCTTATTTCTTAATTTGTTTATGTTTGTAATTGCTTTATTTTGTGCTCCTATACCTGAAAAAGTTTCCAAAACGTTTATTGTTTTACTCATCAAAAATACAAAAAAATTCTTAAATTTCTTTAAGAATGTCAAGGTTTGCTATTAATAATAGGAGAATACTTTAAAAATGGAAACTTCTTAACTATAATATATATATATATATATATTATCTATACAAAATAATTTATTGATAGTTTTTTGTCGCATAGAAAAATTATATCATATAAAAATTCAAATAATCGTCCGGTATAGCGATATATTTTTTAAAGAAGGGGTTTAATAATTAACATATAATTATTGAAATTTTTATTGATAAGCTACATTGGAATAAAATTATGATATTTACAAAATAATTTATAAAAAATTATCTTTCTTAAAAACTATAATCCAAATTCTTAAAGTATTTAAAGATAAAGTCTATTTAAATTTTGCTATAGATTTCTTGTATTTCATCTTTAGGACTAAAAAAGTGTGTTTTAATTTTGTAATTAAATATATTTGTAACTTTAATATCCCCTATTGCAAAATCTACTATAAAAAAATATAAATATAAAACTTTTTTTACATCATTAATAAACTGTTAGTGTCTATAATTATTAAATATGAAAAATATTAAGCTAAGAATAAAGTCAGCAATGATTTTAGCATTAATTTTGTTGCCTTTTTTATTTATAACATATTTTGGAAAAATACCAGGAAAAGTTATTGGCTTCTCCTTCTTTGCTATCATTTCTGCATGAGCAACTTATGAGGTTCTTTCTCATAACATTTTAAAAAGATGGGAAAATATTCTTATAGCTATTTTAACAGTATTAGTTTGGGCTTTTCCGTTGGATTGGTTCTCAGCGCAACCAGAACATAGTAATTTTATAGGTCTTGCAAAAACAACTGGTTCAAATATATTGATAGTGACAAAACAGATAAAAAAATCAATTTTTTTTGGATATGATAGTCTATCTAAATTTAGAGCATTACAGCTATTGCTAATAATTCTCTTTATAACTTGCATATTTCTAGTAAATCTTTTCATTACTAAAACCATAAAAAGAGACTTTATTTTTTCTTATTTTATTGCTATTTTTTCAACATGATTTATCCCACTTGCTTTTAAAAGCTTGTTTATATATAATGCTGCAAATTTATATTTTGTCTTCGCCATTATTATAATACCAGTTATCACTGATACGATGGCCTATGTCGGCGGTTCTTTATTTGGAAAAAAATTAATTAAACGAGGAATGGCTCCTAAAATAAGTCCAAAGAAGTCATGAGAAGGCGCTTTTGTAGGTTTTATATTTGGATCAATTTTTGTATTTATAACAATGTATTTAGGCCATATAACACAAAACAAAACATTTTCTATTTTTACTAATTGAAAACAATTAATAGCTGGCATATTCCTTTTACCATTTATATCTATTCTAGGCGATCTTGTTTTTTCGCTAATCAAAAGATTATATAGAATAAAGGATTTTTCAAATTTAATACCAGGGCATGGTGGTTTTATGGATCGTTTTGATTCAACTTCATTTGTTGTAATCATGACTTCAATAATATTATTTATTAATTAGATTTGGAGGTAATTCATATGATGGATGAATATTTTAAACAACTATGTAAAGAGGTAAAATTTGAGCCATCTAATGAATTTGATGGTGCTAAACTTTTATTAGTACATCCCGCTATTAAAGAGGGATTTGAAAACTGAGTTTTTGATGTACAATTTGATCAACATATTAACATCAATGAATATAAGAAATTTCATAAAGCTGTCGAGTCTCGATTTCCAAAATGCCGCATTAATTTAATTATTCAAAATGTTATTTTAGATAAAAAAAACATTGCTGACTATCTAAAATATGTTATTGATAAAAGTTTTCCATCATTGAATGACATTTCTGGTTTTATAAATTCGGCTCATATAGAAGTGACCGACAATGAAATAGATTTTCTTATTCCATTAAAAACTGCATATGAGAAATTCAAACAAAATAATAACCTAATTGTTCAAGGACTAGAAAAAATAGGATTTGAATTTCTTAAACCTATTTATAAATTAGCTGATAATTCAAATAATAGTAAGAAAAAAACCATAAACAATTTAATAAACTCCTACTCAATTCAACAAAAAGAGGAATTAAGTTTTTCGCAAAAAAATCCAGATAAAAATATAGCAAATAGTAGCGGTCAAAAATATTACGCAAAACCTAAGGCTAAATTAGTTGAAATGGATATTGCTACCGCCTTAACAACATTTGAAGAACTAAGAGTTATTGTAAAGGGGGAAATTTATTTTTTAGAATGGAAATCGTTAAAAAATAACAAACGCCTTTTAACATTAAAAATTTCAGATTATAACGAAGCTATTTCTGTCAATTTTATTCAAAACGAATCAGAAGAAAAACCTTCTATCAATGAAGGTGATACTATTTATGTAACAGGTATGCTAACTGATGACAAATTTACACAAGCTAAGGTTATAATGGCATACGGTGCGCAAGCGTTTACCAAAACAGAGCCAATAACTTCATTAGCCGAAGATAATGAGGTTGAAAAAAGAATAGATTTAGCTACAAGAACACACATGAGTGTTCAAGACGGAATTTCTTCCCCTAATGAATATATAAAAGCTGCCATAAAATATGGCCATGAATTTATCGCAATTACGGATTTAGATAATGTGCAGAGTTTCCCATCTTTCTATAATGCCTTAAAAAAAGAAAAAAGAATTAAACCTATATACGGAGCAACACTATCTACAATTTCAAAGAAAAATTTAATTTTTAAAGGATATGAAAAATTTAAGGATTTTGATTTAAAAGAAGCTGAGTACGTTGTTTTTGACCTCGAAACTACAGGACTATCATGCCGCTTTGACGATATTATTGAGTTTGGAGCTACAATAATTAAAAATGGCATAATAGTAGAAAAAATTCAGTTTTTTATCAAAACAAAAAAGACACTAAGCCAAAAAATCAAAGAACTAACCAAAATAAATGAACAACTTTTAGAAGGGGGGCTATCCCCTGAAGAGGGAATTAAAAAAATCCATTCTATTTTAAACGGGCGCATTGGTGTAGCGCACAATGCTGCGTTTGATATAAATATGTGTATGGAAAAATTTAGACAATTAGGTCTTGATACAAGCAATCTAATTTGTGTTGACTCCTTGTGGGTTTCATATTTTTTAGATAAAAGTGAAGCAAGGCATAAAATGAATTATGTATGTAAGAGACATAATGTTATTTATACATTTAGCGATGCCCATAGGGCTGATTATGATGCTCATGCTTTGGCTCAAGTCTGATTAAAAATGATTACAAGATTAGCCATTGAAAAAAACATCTTTAGTGCATCCGAGCTGTTAAATGTTGATGCTACACAATGATCAAACAGAATAATGTCTTCCGAAATAAGAGTATTAGCAAAAAACCAAAGAGGGCTTAAAGAATTATTCAATATTCTATCTTCATCACTAACAAAAAATTATAATGACGGTCCAAAGTTTTACATTGAGGATAAAATAAAATACAATAATATTTTGTTTGGTTCGGGGACACATCGCTCAAAATTATGGGACAAAATAATCCTGGGTACAAATGAATCAATAGAAAAAGAAATTGTTAACTTTGATTATATTGAATTGCCACCGATTTCATCTTTTGTGTATTTAGTAGAGGGTGAGGAACTTATCTCATGAGAAAATCTTAAATTCGCATATCATGACTTAATCGAAAAATGCAAAAAGCTTAACAAAATGTGCGTTGCAACATCTGACTCAAGATATGTTTATGATTTTCAAAAAACTATTCATGCCATTTACATTAACGCTCCTTCGCTTGGCGGTGGGGTACATTGATTAAAAAGAAAAACACAACCAAGGTTGCAATATCTAACAACTAGACAAATGTTAGATGAGTTCGCTTTTTTAGGCGATGAAAAATTAATTAAAGATATTGTTATTTATAACCCAAAAAAAATTGCTAATCAAATTGAGAACATACAAGTTATTAAAGATAAATTATATGTTCCAACCTTTGATGATTCACCAACTAAATTGCGTAATTTAGTATATGAAAATCTTTATAAAAAATATGGAAAAAGTCCTGATCCAATAATCATTGAAAGAATAGAAAAAGAGTTAAACCCTATTATTAAGTATGGTTACTCAGTAATTTATTGAATTAGCCATAAATTAGTTAAACGTTCAAATGAAGATGGTTATCAAGTGGGTAGTCGTGGCTCAGTAGGTTCCTCGATAGTAGCTAACCTATCAGAAATATCAGAAGTTAATCCACTTGAACCACATTATTTATGTTTGGAATGCAAATATTTTGAATGAAATAATGATCCTAATATATATTCAGGATGGGATCTCCCTAATAAGAATTGTCCAAATTGCAATAAAAAACTCTCAAAAGATGGGCATAATATACCTTTCGAAACCTTTTTAGGTTTTGAAGCTAACAAAGTTCCGGACATTGATTTAAATTTCAGTGGTGATTATCAACCAAAAATTCACAATTTAGTTAAGGAATTATTTGGTGAAAATCATTCATTCAGGGCCGGAACTATATCTAAAATTGCCTTAAAAACCGCATATGGTTTTTGCCGAAAATATATGGAAGAAGTGCGCTTAAGTGAAGCGCCGTGATCAAGAACTTTTCTTGATTTCTTAGCAAATAAATCGGCCGGGGTTAAAAGAACAACAGGGCAACACCCGGGAGGAATTATTATTATTCCCAAGGAATTTGATGTTGAGGACTTTACACCTGTTAATTATCCCGCAAATGATGTTAATAGTTCATGAAAAACTACACACCTTAATTTTGAATCCATTCATGATAATGTTTTAAAACTTGATTTACTAGGTCACGATGATCCAACAACAATAAAAATGCTTGAAGATTTAACAAAAACAAATGCAAAAGACATACCAAAATCTGATCCAGAAGTTATGAAGTTATTCTATACAACTGAATCGCTAAAAATCGATCCAAAAATGATTGATGGTGAAACTACAGGTGCTTATGGTTTGCCAGAGTTTGGAACGGGTTTTGTTAGAAACATGTTAAGAGAAGCGCAACCACGCACATTTAATGATTTAATCTTATTAAGTGGTCTAAGTCACGGAACTAATGTGTGGGCCGGAAATGCTGAAGAGTTAGTCAAAAAAGGGTTTAAATTAAAAGATTGTGTATGTTGTCGTGATGATATTATGCAAGAATTAATAAGAAAAAATATCGAGCCATTAAAAGCCTTTGAAATAATGGAAAAAGTCCGTAAGGGTAAGGGCTTATCCGCAGAGCAAGAGGAACTATTAATAAAAAATAATGTTCCAGACTGATACATTAATTCACTGAAAAAAATTGAATATATGTTTCCTAAGGCTCATGCAACGGCTTATGTTATTATGGCCTGAAGAATTGCTTGGTATAAACTTTATTATCCTCTACAATTTTACGCTTCATATTTTTCAATAAGACCAGATGCAATTGATATTGAAACAATGTCAAAAGGGTATACTAGCGTTGATATAAAACTAATGAATTTAAAAAAGAGAAAGAACGATATAAGTAATGCGCTTTCAACAAAAGAGTCAGCATTAATTACCACATTTGAAATAACAAAGGAAATGTATGCTCGAGGGTTTAAAATTCAAAACGTTTCTTTATCAATATCTCATTCCAAAGATTGAATTGTTGATGAAAAAACCAAATCCTTAATACCGCCATTTATTGTTGTTGATGGACTAGGTGATACCGTTGCAGAACAAATAGTTAATGCTCGAAATCAGCAAGAATTTTTATCTATCGAAGATCTTTGCCAGAGAGGAAAAGTAAATTCTAAGATTTGTTCCGAACTAAAAAAACTAGGTATACTAGATAATTTAAATGATACAAATCAAGTTGAATTATTTTAACAAAATAACCTTAATTATAATTAAAAAACGTCTTGTATGTATTCAACATAAAAGACGT
>NZ_JBSQBB010000005.1:0-72950 GCF_053851635.1 Mycoplasma sp. 2575 | reverse complement strand
TATTTAATAAATTTTGATTTTTATTAACTAGTGAAACATAAGTTAATGTTGCTCCGGCAGTAACTACCAGCCCTGATGCAACCGCAAGGTATATTCCTAATTTATTTTTTTTAGTTCTTCTCATAAAAATAACTCCTCAATGAATAAAAAATGGATTATATTTCACCACATATTAAATTAAACTAGATAAATTTTAGTCAAGATTTTAAACCATAAGTTTATTTACGGGTGGATCTTATATGATAATTATATATAGTACGCAAAAAAAATGACTTTTGATATGTACCCTCTTTACTGGACAAATAAAAACCAGTAAGGAGGGTTATTTTTATGCGCTATGATTATGAATTTAAAAGAAAGTGTGTTGAAATGTATCGACAAGGTATATCCCCAGACACGCCTGATGGTGTTTCAAAAAAATTATTTAGAGACACAATTCGAAAATGGGTCAGAATCGAAGATACACGTGGACCTGAAGCATTAAAGCACAAATTACAAAATAAAGCTTGGTCTTCAGAAGAAAAGCATGAGTTAGTATCTCGAGTGCTTGCAGGAAATTCGATTAGTTCTGTTGCGATTAATGCAGGAATAAGTGAAGGAATTCTATATCAATGGGTTCGCAAATATGAAATTTATGGATATAATGGTCTTATCGATAAAAAGAAAGGGCATAAATCAAGGAATCCAGATATGAAAAAGATTAATTATAACAATCGCATAAAACTTGAAGAATCCGAATACGAAGAATTAATTCGTTTAAGAGCAGAAAATGAATATATCAAGGCAGAAAACGAAGTAATAAAAAAGAGATCGCCTTGAGAGAAGAAATGAAAGCTGCACTACTCAAGGCGAAAAATCAGCACTCATCAAAGAACTCCGTGAAAAAGGATATCAATTAAAACATCTTCTTAAAGCTACCCGAATGGCAAAATCAACTTATTACTTTGAGATAAATAAGGTAGATGTTGTAGAATTAAGAAACGAAGAATTATTAAATGAAATCAAAGATATCTTTAATGAACATAAAGGAAGATATGGGGTAAGGCGTATTCACCAGGAACTTTTAAAAAGAGGTTATCAGGTTAATCATAAAAGAGTTCAACGTCTTATGCATAAAGCATCTCTATTAGGAAAGCGACCAAAAGAGAAGAATCATTCTTACATGGGAGAAGTTGGAAAGATTGTTGATAATGCAATAGACAGAGACTTTCGTACAACTGCGCCTTTGCAGAAATGGACTACAGATGTATCACAATTTAACTTCTCATGGGGTAAATGTTACTTGTCCCCTATATTAGATATGCATACAAATGAAGTTGTGTCATATAACTTAGCATTACATCCAAACTTAGAACAGGTGAAGAGAATGTTGGACAATGCATTTGATAAGTTCTCAAATGTAGAAGGCTTAATATTTCACTCTGATCAAGGGTGACAGTATCAACATGCTTATTATAGAAACAGATTAAAAGAAAAAGGGATTATTCAATCAATGTCTAGAAAGGGAAACTGTTATGACAATTGTATTATGGAGACTTTCTTTGGCAGAATGAAAAATGAGATGTATTATGGTTTTGAAAAAGACTTTGAATCTTTCCAATCTTTTTCAAAAGCTGTAGATGAATATATGGATTATTATAACAATAAAAGAATTCAGGCAAAAACAAAATGGATGCCTCCTGTAAAATACAGGAAAACATCCATTTGTGTTGCCTAGTTAATAAATATGTGTCCAGGATTCTGGGTGCATATCATTTTTTGATAATTTAAGCTTATTTTTTAGCTTGTTTTCTTTCTTTCGGAGTTAATATCATTTCGAAATTCACAATAGAGTTATTTTTACTTCTTCTTTTTTCAATTAACAATAATATGACCTTATGAACAAAATAAATAGGAATAATAATTAATGGAAGGCCAAGCCCATAAGCAAGCAATGTCGGTGATGATGAAATATCCTCATATCCCTTAAATGCTATTGTTATTTTTTGAACAAGGGCAACAAGCAATAAAAATGACAATGAGAAGATAACAGATGCATAAACCTTTCAATAATATAATGGATTTGAAAGAATTATTGGTTTTTTAGACATTAAATTAACGGAGTTAAAAGCTGACGTAATACCAAGAATTAGAAAGGCAATAGTTGAAGCGGCACTAATTATTTGATCAGGCCCAAGACCCTGATTATAAGCCCATAACGCACCCAAATAATAGCCAATCATTGATATAATACCTATCAAGATGCCCTGCCATAAAATATTTATACCCATTTTATTAGCAAATATTGACTCATATTTTGAAAGAGGACGTCGATTCATATAATCCTCTTTTGTATCTTGTAGTCCTAAAGCGATGGCCGGAAAACCATGGGTAAATAAGTTAATTCATAAAAGTTGTGTCGCTGATAAAATATATATTTCTTTATTCTTCAAAACATCTCAATTATGAAATACAGCCTTAAATATCAACAATCCAAGAAAAACTAATATAATTTCAGCAACAGAAGTAATTAGCAAATTCTGAATTACATTTTTTATTTTTTGATATATTGAACGACCGTTTTTTACGGCTGAAACAATTGTTGTAAAATTATCATCAGCTAGTATCATATTGGCTGCTTGCTTTGAGGCTTCTGTACCAGTAATACCCATCGCACAGCCAATATCAGATGCCTTTAAGGCAGGAGCATCATTGACTCCATCGCCGGTCATTGCTACAACTTGATTTCTTTTTTGTCAAGCATTTACAATTCTAAGTTTATCTTCTGGTTTAACGCGAGCATAAACTGAGTATTTCTCAATATTTTGGCTTAATTCTTGATCGCTAATTTTATCTAACTCTATGCCAGTTATTGCTAGATCGCCTTCATTAAAAATATTTAATTTTTTAGCAATTGAAATGGCTGTATTTATATTATCACCAGTAATCATTACTGGTTTGATACCAGCTTGACGACAAATTGAAATTGCGTCTCTTGCCTCTTCTCTAGGAGGATCAATCATAGCAACTAAACCTTCGAAATGTAAATTATTCTCTAGAAAATCAAGTTGATCACTATTATTCTTAGCTAGCAATTCCTCTAAAGATGATTTACTTATTTCTTTAGATGCAACCGCTAATACTCGGTATGACTCATTTGACCATTGATTATTAATATGAAAAATGCTATTTTTTTCATAAATAGTTGTTAATGTTCTATTAACTAAAACATCAGGCGCACCTTTAACGATAACTATATATTTATCGCCAATCTTATTGATAGTAGTCATCAATTTACGATCAGAATCAAATGGTCAAACATGAATACGCTTGTATTGTGATTCAAGTTTAGCCTTGGTCATAAATTTTGAATGCTTATATAATTCATATAAAAACGATGACTCTGTAGGATCGCCAACAACCTTAAATTCTCCATTATCTAGTGATAAATTTGCCTCCGAACAAAGTGAACCGTACTCAATAATTTTTAGATATTTTTCATTCATCGATGTATCACTGAGTTTTTTATTATCTGAACTAAAAATGTCAACAATTGTCATTTTATTTTGAGTTAGGGTACCTGTTTTATCAGAACAAATAACTGCACAGCTGCCAAGAGATTCAACTGCCATCAAATCCTTGACAATTGCTTGTTTCTTAGCCATTCTTTGAACTCCTATTGCCAAAATAATTGAAGTAAATGCAATTAAACCTTCAGGAATGGCGGCGACGGCTAGTGAAACTCCATTAACAATAACTGTACTTCAAAAGGTCATTTCCTTATACAAAGAAGGGCTTGAGACAGCAAACAAAATTTGTGCTAGCATGCTACATAAAAATAATCCAAGTCCTACATATCCAAATATTTTTCCTAATTTGTTAATTTTAATTTGTAGTGGACTCATAGCCTCTTTTTGATTGCTTACAAGTGATGAAATTTTACCAAGCTCGGTTTGTTGTCCGATAGCACTAACGACATAATAACCAGTTCCGCTAGCAATAATTGAGGATGAATATAACATAAATTTACGATCAGCTAAAGGTAAATCTAAATTCCTCTTGAAATTATAATCTTTTATTGCCGGTTCACTTTCGCCCGTCAGTGAGGATTCAATTGACGATAAATTCGAAGAAAATAATAAATAACCATCAGCAGGCACCACATCGCCAGCTTCTAGCAATATAACATCTCCAATCGTAACATCTTTTGAATCTATTGAAATTAATATACCATCACGGATAACTTTGGCCTGCAAGGGATTTAATTTACTTAATGCATCAACAGCCTTTGCACTTTTTATTTCCTGAATTGCGCCAACAAGAGAATTTGTTAAGACTACAAATAATATAATTGATGGTTCAATAAATTCAACAACTAATTCTGTATTAAAGTTTCATTGCCTATTAGATGCGCTAATAATTGCAAAAATGTATGATAACAATGCAGCAAACAACAAAATAATTACAAGGATATCTTTAAATTGAGTTAAATATGTAAAAAAAGGATTTATTTTCTTTGTTTTTTTTAATTCATTTAAACCAAATGTTTCCTGGCGATGAGTAGCTTCAGCTGAAGTTAACCCTTCTTTTATCCTAGTATCTAACATATCATCATTAATTTCTGGGTATTTTTCGATCTTTTCTTTTTTCATAAGTTACCTTTTTATTTTACAAAACAGTGGAAATAATTTTATTGATATATTTTTAAAATTTTACATTATTTTTATAGTTTTTAAGGGGAGTAAAAAAAATAATGAATCCGTTTTAATAAAATACAAAAATATAAAAACCAGCACTTTAAAATAAGTGCTAGTTTTTATTTTTTTGGAATTAACGAGCTGTTTCAAATGTATTAATAACTAAATTATTTAATTCATTTGCTTCTTTAGCTAATTCTAATCTGCATGGGCAGTAATATTCTGCTTCACATTCACAGTATTGACCAGCAAGAATTTTTGATAATTTTTCTCTTCTTCATAGAGCTAATTGTTTTTCAATAGGTGTTGAAGCAAAGAAAATTACCATATATAGAACAAATAACGCTGATGTTGCACCATATCCAACTAAGTCAGAAACAAAGTTTGCCTTATCAGTTCCTTGAGCTGTGAAGTATTTAGCAAGTGTCAATCCAAGTGAAACAAATGGATCTAACATGTAGAATACTAATGTTGTTATAACCATAACAACAGCAATAATACCTGCTCATACTGTGTGTTTGTTCTTTTGAACAGCAATAAAGTTTTTCTTTCTGTTTTCAAGAGCACCAACAACTGCTAATGCAATAAACATAAATGCAAATACAGCCATTCAGTTAGCCATTAAGTCTGAGAATGACAATAATGTACCAATGTCGTATCCGTATCCTGTTCCATAACCAGTGATGTCGATATATGCATACGATCCAATTGCTGTAAATACAACCATAAATGGTAGAGATAATAATAAACAGAATAGAGTTCCAACGATTGGCATTTTACTGTTTTTCATATATCTGTATACTGAAGCAGGAACATAAATTTCCCCTTCTTTAATTAAGTCTTCTACGAAACGAGTTGCTCATAATGAGAATCCATTTAGAATACCTATAACACCAATAGCGATAAATACATTAATTAGACCAAATGCTCAACCATGACCTTTTCCTGCTAATAAATCACCAAAGTCATAGAAACCACCTGACTTAGCACCAAGTGACATAGCTGCAGCAATAACAATGTAAATACCAGTCATTGATAATAGACCAATAACTAAAGCTGCAGGAGTTTTTTCAGGATTCTTCATTTCTGATTGAATACCAGCAGAAACATAGAAACCATCAAATGCAAAGAAGATACCTGCAATTGATCCAAATATACCTAAAACTGGAGTTAATTTTAAGAAGTTTGTAGAATCTTTGTTAAATAATGTTTCCTTAGTAATAGGGGTTCAGATATCTGCATTTCCTTCTTTTACACGTAATCCTAGGAAGATAAATCCAACAATTACGATAGCTACTAATGGG
The DNA here is from genome assembly GCF_053851635.1 of Mycoplasma sp. 2575. NCBI lineage: Bacteria > Bacillati > Mycoplasmatota > Mollicutes > Mycoplasmatales > Mycoplasmataceae > Mycoplasma > Mycoplasma sp. 2575. Next base: position 66,970 of record NZ_JBSQBB010000005.1, on the reverse strand, counting down.
ATAAACTTAACTGATGTTATTATTAAGTTTTGAATGTTTCCAGCACGACCACTTAAACCAGCTGAAAATAGCATTCATATTGTTAATACTAGTCCAATAACGAAGTAAATTCATGGAGCAGCGTGTGATCCACCAAAGTTTGGAGTTAATCCAAATCCAGAAGCTGCATCTTGGAATTGAAGTATTACATAATAAGGCATAAAGAAGTATGTAAATGGTAGATATAAGTAAGTCATAAAGAACTTATTAGCCTTATATATGGCTAGCGTGTTAAACGCCTTAGATCAACCAATCATACCTAAGTTGTCATTACGACCTGACGCTACTTCAACTAGAGCAAGAGCTAAAGTAACAACAGCAAAACCGGCAATTAATCATGTCGCTAATGATAGAGCGATATTTCCGGCAGAGTATTCTAGAACTGCTTTAGATCTTAAGAAGATACCAACACCAATCGAACCACCAAGTACGACCATGATTGCTGCAAAGAAACTTATTTTTTTCTTTGTGTCAGAAGTAACAACCATTTGTTCTTCGGCCATCATATATTTCCTTTCATATAAATTAAAAAATAAATAAAATTCGAACTTTAGATACACCAACATTTATATGTCTCTATGTCCCACAAAAGATGTATCCAAATTAATATTATATTGTTTTTTAAAAAATGTTAAAATAATTCACGATAGCAAGGTCTTTTTAATAGAAGTGTTTAATACATTGATTCTATAAAATTAATATTAAGAGGGTATAATGAATAAAATAATTTTTGTAATTGATATGCTAAACGGTTTTTGTAACAAAGGAAAAATGGCAAGCATTCATATCAATAATCTAATCCCAAAAATTGAAAAGTATTTATTTAAAAATAAAAATGAAAAAATGTTATTTGTTTGCGACTCACACAAGGAAAATGACGTAGAAATGCAATCATACCCTTTACATTGTTTAGAAGAAACATGAGAAGCTGAAATAGTAGACGAACTAAAACCATATGTAACCGATGTTATTAAAAAAAACTCAACCAACGCTTTTTTTGCCTTTGTTAAATCAGGTTTAATTGACTTAATTTATAAATATGATGTATTTGAAATCCTAGGATGTTGCACTGATATTTGCATATTGCAATTTGCCCTTACCTTGAAAACATATCTTAATTTTAAGGGTTTAGATAAGGAAATTATCATTTATAAAGAACTTGTTGATACATTTGAAAATGAAAATCATAGTAGAAAAACATATCATGATTTTGCGCTTGAATTAATGAAAAACAGTGGTATAAAAATTAAATAAAGTAGGCCTTTGAGATGCCTACTTTTTTGGATATTTCATTTTTGAAATAATATGGCGGGCAATAAGGGATTTGAACCCTTGCGAGCTATTAACTCCTAACAATTTTCGAGACTGTCCCCTTCGGCCGCTTGGGTAATTGCCCTTTTTTAACAATATAAATTATAAACAAAAAACTATTTAAGCATTTTATTTTAATTTTATCTTTATATGCTTCTTACCAAACATATTACTTTCGTAACTTGTTTACTTAAAAAATTCTAATATTATTATCAAAAGTGCCCGAATTCTTAGCTGCGCAAATAATTTAAATTAGATTAGTATTGTTACTAACCACCAAATATTTTTTTATAGCAATGAAGAATTATATTAATTATGCTAATTTACGAAATTGTTTTTGGTTTCTTATGTTGGTTCTCTTCAGTCACATTTCTTAATCAATTAACCTTAGCTGCTACAATTTCAAATATCCCTCATCTAACGAAATCAATTGAAAAATATAGAAAATATGACAATTCGAGGCTCAAAGAGCTTGTATGATTATTTCGTAGCGGTATAATGATTACAAATGTTAGGATTATTAATCACATAAATGATAATCAATGCGCAGATAACATAGTTAACGAACCAACAATATTCCTTCCGCCAGCCCCTGGCAATGCAGCGGCTGTATAGAACCAACACCAAATAGGATTAATAAATAAAAATGTTAATGATGTAAGCAAAAATATTCTAGTAAATGTTGATGCAACCTGAGCCTTCATTAGACTTATTCATTCCAAAACAACGGGCAATCTAAGAAATTCAATAATCTCTCTATTGCCGAAATCTGATTGTCCATTTCTAACATCTTTAAGCATTTGAGTTACCTTATTAATTATTTGCGGATCAATTACTCCAGATTTTAGTTGAACATCAAACACTGATTGTATTAGCTTTGGGTCACTTGATCTTAAATAAAACTCAATATTATGAGAAATGGATTCCTGTGTCCCTTTTGATGTAGCAGGTGAATAGGCAATACCAAAAATAACGCCTAACATAATTAATGACATACAAAAACCTGAAATAGTATGAAAACCCCTTAGAGCATAACCGTGTTTTTTTGCTTCCTCAAAATTATTTCTACCTAGGTTACCAGCGACAAAATATGAAACATTAGATGAACAGGCAGAGGTAATAGCCGATGTTATTGATGAGAGACTCTCAACTAAACCTAAAATTGTAACTGCGTTAATTCCCATTCACTTTTCCCCGATTCCGGAACCGTTTGCCAAATCATCCGGAAAGGCTCTGGCTCAAATGATCATTCTAATAGGTAGAATAACCATTGCAACAATTGTTATTAACATAGCAGGTATGCGTTTTAATATTTGCTTTGCAATCGGCCTAGTTATATAGTGAATTTTGAAAATGTTAATAAATATTGGTCTATCCTTATAGTAAGTTAATAAGGAATCTGACAACAAACATATCAATCCACTAACAATAGAACCAAAAGCTGCATAATAAGCATGACCCTTAAATGCATACAACAAAATAGAATTTATTGTAGCATTTGTAGCAAGAGTTAGACATGCTGAAATAAAAGCTAGATTTGAATGGCCAGTTTCATTGAGTTGCATATTCGTGTTAAAGTTAAAGGATGTCAAAACTCACGAAATTGCAATAAGCATTAAATACATTCTTGCCTCATTTAGAGCTGCACCCTTAATCTTGGCACCGCCAATAAGATGTATCAATGCAGTCGGCTGACTTCAAGAAGCCACAGCAAGCAAAATACTTATAAATAAATACATCCATATTCTAAGGTTCATAATTTGTTTAACCTTATCAAAGTCTTTTCTACCATAATATTGGCCAACAAACATACCTGCAATACCTTGTATAGCAAAAAATATTGTATATATAATTCCGGTGTAAGTATTGGCGTAAGTTAAGGCATCAATTCCCGAAGGAATGTGACTTACCATAAAGTTATCTAAAAAACCATTTAAGCAAAACAAAATTTCACCAATAATTATTGGTCATGTTTTTGAAAAATAGAGCTTTAAATCATGCTTAGATTGAGGCAGCAATCTTCTCAAATAATGCTTTTTTTCTTTCTTTAAAACATTAGATGACATAATTACTCCTTTCTAAAATATTTAAAATTTAAATTAAAGAATTCAAATCTTCTCCTTAATTTCTTTTAGTGTCAAATTATCATCAAAATCAATATTTTTTATTAACTTTAAAAAATCTTTTTTATATAAATATCTTTTTATTAACAAATCTGTTCTTTCTGGGTCAGAAGCTAAAAATATCATTTTATTAACATCATCACCTGAATAATGTCTAAGTTCCTTAATAACTAAATTTTTATTAAGATTGAGCATATATTTCTTTCTTTTATCATTGGCTCTTAAATGTGAAACTGAATTAACATACAACCAAAAGCCTACAAAAGCAGCAATTGCACCGTTTCGACCTGCGGTTCGTTTTTTTAATGATATAACGTCAGACTGATTAATGGCCTTCTTTATATTAGGAAAATATTCCTTACTAAATTTTGGCCCTGTGAGTTTAGATAAAGATAAAACAGGACATGAGGGATCTAATAATGGATTAACCAAATTTTTTGGAAACAATTTTATTAATATTTGCTTTTCTAATGTTGGATTATGTCCTATAAATGTAATTTCATTAATATCAATTTTTGAATTAATATCGTATATATGTTTTATTATATTTTGCTTCAATGTTGATCAAATGCCTTTTATTGATTTAATTTTTAAAAAATCAATAATAAATGTTCTTGTTTCGAATTTTCCATTTTGATTTAAAGCACCCACTGTATAAGCAAAGGGAGTATTAACTGGAATTGCTAATAATCTTGCAAAAGGATTTGATATCGCTTCAAAATCAATATATACATATTTACTATTCATAATTAGAATTATAGCACTTTTATCAGAATCGAAGGTTCTAAGAAACATTTGACAATATTTTTGATTTAAAATTAAGTATATTTTTTAAAAATGTTTTTATAAAAAATACAATTACTTCTAAATTTTAATTTTTGTAACTACTTATTTTATAAGTAAATTTGTAATATAATATTATGGCTATGGAATTAAAAAAATATATTAGAACAGTTGAAAACTTTCCTGAACCAGGTGTTAAATTTAAGGATATATCTCTTCTTTTGGCTAACGGTAATGCCCTAAATTACACAATTAATACTATGTCAGAATTAGCTAAAGATGCAGACATTATCGTCGGACCAGACGCTAGAGGATTCCTTTTTGGCACTCCTGTAGCCGCTAAATTATCTAAACCTTTTATTATGGTAAGAAAAAAGGGGAAACTGCCTGGCGAAGTTATTAGTTGTGCTTATGGTTTAGAGTATGGGCGCTCAATCCTTGAAATTCAAAAGGGATTAGTAAAACCGGGACAAAAAGCAGTTATTATTGACGATGTTCTAGCTACCGGAGGAACCTTAGAAGCAATAACAAAATTGTTAAAGGATCAAGGAGTTGAAATCCTAAAAATTATTGTGCTAATGGAACTTGACGGTTTTAATGCAAGAAAAAGATTAAACTGTGAAATTGATAGCTTAATTTTTATAGATAAAGATAATAATAAGTAAGTTCTGCTAGAACTTATTTTTTGTATAATTTAATTTTATCGAGGAGGTATTAATGAAAAAATATAGTAAATATGAAGAAATTGAGTCAGAATATCGCTTTGACCTGGAAGATATTTTAGGCAATAAAACATATCAGCAACTTTTTGATGAATATTTTGCCTTGTTTGAGAAACAAATAGAAATAAAAGATTCAAAATATGATAATTTTGATAATTTTGTTGCTTCAATAAAACTAAATGAGGAATTCATTTTGTTGAGTAATAAAATTGAAAATTATCTATCGAATAAATTAAATATAAACATTATTGATCCTAAAATCAATGAGATGATAGCAACTTTTGAAGCAACAAATGCCAAATACGCAAAAAGATTGGGCTCAGAAATTAATCGTATTGATCGACATAAACAAAAAATTAAGGAATGGCTAAATAAACCAGAATTAAAGGAAGTAAAAAAAGATCTTGAGGCAATATTGCTTGAACTAGATCATAAATTGGATGATAAGATTGAAACATATTTAAACGATACAATCTCTGGTCATCCAGATGTAACTGAATTGTTTGGTGTTTTAACCGATAGTGAAATTACATTTGGCTATGCACACGATAGACACGGCAAAAAACATGAAATTACAAGAGCAAGCATGCAATCATTTAGAAAACACGCTGATGAACGAGTAAGAAAAGAAAGCTATTTTAATTATTTGAATGGTTATTTAAAACATAAACAAATTTTAGCCAAAATGTTATATCAATATATCAAGGAGTTATCGGTTAATGCCCTACATCGAAAATATCCTTCAACGCTTGATTCAATTTTAATGAATGACCATGTTGACAAAAAATTGCTTGAAATTATTTATGAAAGCGTAATTTCAAATATAGATATATTTAAAAAATATCATAATGCGCATGCTAAATTCTTTGAAGCTAAATTCAATAAAAAAATGGAATTATGAGATACTTCACTTGATTTGATAAAAATCAAGAATTCATATTCAATTAAGGATGGCCAAAAAATATTAAAAGACATAACCTCAGTAATGCCATATGAATACCCAAAAATAGTTGATAGAGCCATCAAAGAAAGATGAATAGATTATATAAATGTTCCCTCAAAAAGATCGGGAGCATATTCAATTGGTTCAACGCATGGAATTAATAAGCTTTATATTTTAATGAACTGAGATAATACATTCAACTCTGTGAACACCTTATGCCATGAAATGGGACACTCATTGCATTCATATTTTTCAAATAAAAACCAAAGTGTATATCGAAGCCAATACACTATATTCATAGCCGAAATAGCTTCAATATTTAATGAGTTATTACTAAATGATTATTTAATTTCAAAAGCAAAAACAGATGAAGAAAAATTCTTTTTACTTAATGAAAGCATTAATGACTTTGTCGTCACAGTATTAAGACAAACACATTGGTCTAATTTTGAATATGAGTTATATAATCGCATTGATAATAATGAACCTCTTAATTCATATGAAGCTATTGAAAAAATTTATGTTGATGTATCAAAAAAATATCAAATAAGTGAAAATGAAGTAAAAATTGGCAATCCAATAAATATTCATAGCGTTATGGTGCCGCATTTCTTTTCATATTTTTATGTTTATAAATATGCACTCGGTTACATTGTGGCAAACTTCTTCTTTCAAAAATATAAAGTCGAAGGAAAAAGCGCATTAGAAAATTATGTTAACAACTTTCTATCAGCAGGGGATAAAGATTGGCCGGTTAATGTCTTAAGGGACGCTGGTGTCGATGTATATTCAAAAGAAATTTATAATATGGCTTTCGAAATTCTTGATGACAAGGTTAATGAGTATATAAAATTAGGAAACAAAATTTTTACAAAAAACAAATAGATAAAAAACTCACAATTAATTTTGTGAGTTTTAGTTTTTAAAATAAATATTTATTTTTATTTTGAATCATCAACATAGACAATTGTGAATCTAAGCGGTTCGCCGCCAAATTCTTCATCGAATAAAGTTTTTATATAAGCCTTATCGGCGCTTGTTTTGTATAATCTCAAGGCTCTTACATATTTTGCAAGATCAAATTTCTTTAAAATAGCTTCATTTTGAAACAAAGCCGGATAAATATGAGAATATGTAAAAATTGAGACTTCTGAATTTCCGTCAGATTTTTTAGTAATCGATAATTCAAGAATAATACCTTGCTTAGTTAATAAATAAACATCATAGGAATCTTTATTATTTTGTGAACTTTCTTCAATAACATATTGAAGCATTTCATTTGTTTTAGGGCGATTAAATGACCCTAGATCCAAACTGTTTTTTTGAAGTTCTTTACTTAAAATATCAGTAATACCTTTAAATTGATTAAAAGCTTCATAAAGAGCAAACGTAAATCGATCAAGATTAAACAAAAACCATAATCAATTATCTTTAAAAAGTTTAGCTAATTCAGGGCGATATTTTTCCAAAGCAATGACCTTATTCTTTGAATTAAAATTATCATTTGATTTAAAAAATGCAATAACATTATTGGCATAAAGCAAATAATCTTTAATCTCGGCTAAATAGTTATCATTTATCCTTTTTTGTTTTTGTATATATGCATTTTTATCAGCGTTGTTTTTAAAGGCTAAATCAAGAAGTGAATTAACATATTCATATTTCAAAAAAACATCTCATTTTTTCTCTTTTTCATCATTAACAGCTATGGGGGATAATTTAGATTTGTTATTTTGCTGACTCGTATTTTGGCATGATATAACAGCAATTGGTGCAAATAATGTAGCAAGAGCTAAGCCAGAAAGAATTATTTTTTTTTGCTTCATAATATTATATGTCCTTCAATATTAATAAACCAAGTGCTGGAAAATTATAGTTCTTAACAACAACATTCTCAAAAGCATCAAATCCACGTTTGTTATGATGAATAATCGCATTGTGAACAGCATCTGAAACTAACTTAATTGATATCTTCGAAGATATTGATTTAGGAAAATAAATCATTCTATCAAAAGTCAAAAAACTTTTATCACTTTTATTTTTAGAAATCAAAATTCTTAATAAGAACTTGTTTTTCTTAAGATAAAAAATATCATCTTTGGATTCAGGAGATTCATCTCCTTCCCTCAATTGATCCCAGTTGTTATCAATAAAATTTGCATCATTTGGTTCAAATTTTTCTGCGTGGTTTTTTAAAGCTGCTATAAATTCATCGCTATGCTTAACTTGACCAAAATCCGGAAATTTTCATCAATCCAAAAAAGTTCATGTAAATCTTTTAATGTTTTTTATAACAAATAGTCAATTTTTAGAATAAAAATCCCTTAAATTTTTAATGTTTTCCTCATTATTTTCATCGGTAAACTTTTTAGTTATTTTTTTTGCCTCATCAAAAAGCTTCTTCTCATCTTTTTGAGACTCAAGAAAATTTGTTTTTGCTACTTCATCGCCTTTAAATCTTAGGTCTATTAACTGCTTTATCAATAAGTTGGTTCTCTCTTCATCAGGATTTTCAATATTAGGAATATATTCAAAACCTTTAGGGATATTATTTCTTAATTGAGTGCTTGGCTCATTATTAATACATGAAACTAGCCCATATGATAAAGGTAAGACTGAAATAAATGAAGTAGATAAAATAATCTTATTAATTTTTTTCATCGATAAACCTCATAGTAAATTTAAATATTTTAAGTTCTTCTTTATTTATTTCGTTTAAAACATCAGCTAGATCATCATTATATTGATATATTGCGTGAAATTCAATATATTTTTCATCAATGTATGGCTTAATAAAAGTTTTTTCATCAAATGGCTCATTTTCTAGTTCAGCATCTTCTTTTGCTGATTCTAAATTCGATTTGAAAGTTTTAACACGCTTCTCAAAAATTTTTTCTTCTAGTTGTTTTAGTTGATCTTCAATATTCATTTCATTTTTAAAAATAAGAATATCTGGAACTATCAAAAGTTTAGGGATTCCCTTATCTATAAATTTCCAAATCTTAATTACCTTGTTATTATCAAATAAAAGATAAACAATTTCCTTGTCTGTGAAGACATTATATTTTTTAAGTTCAGGTATATCCTTAAAAGGCATTTTAATCAATTTTTTAGGTGTATTATCTCGCACGCTAATAGAAAGAGAATTAAATTTTTTTCTAACCTCATTAAAGTATTCTTGCTCTTTGGCAAAAGTTTTATATCTATCGCCATAAGGATTAAAAATGTACTTAAATTTAGATAAATTATTCAACGTTCAATATCAATCATTCGATAATGTATTTTTAATAACCTGCATTGAAGTTAACGCCAAAGGACGATAATCTTGGTTTTTATGAACGCTATTTTGAATAAATACGGGATCATAAACAAAAGCATATTTTAATTCGTTAAATTTAGAATCCGATTTATTTTCTTGTTGAAAAATGTAAATATTTTTTTCATTAAGATTATTTTTAGCAAAGAAATCAAGCAATAAACTAATTGATTCATTTCTATAATATTCTTTTCTTTGTTTTTTAGGAAAATCGATAGAAGTATCTTTAATATTATTTATGTTAGCACAGCTAATAGCACAAAGCGGTAATATCGGCAAAACCAAGCTAGTTAGATATAACTTTTTCATAAAATAGTTTTTCTAATGGTTCTTTTTTAATTCCGGTATATAAGATATTGCCATTATGTATTAGGGTTACAGAGTTAACATATTTATCGATTTCAGCCAAAACATGGGAACTAATTAAAATTGTAATTTTTTCATTTTCATTAATATCTTTTAACAATGAAAAAAGTTCAAATCTAGCTGTCGGATCCAAATTAGCTGCTGGTTCATCGAGAATTAATAGTTTGGGCTTATGCAATAGTGCTTGAATTAATAAAATCTTCTTTTTTTGTCCAGAAGAAAATGTATAAGGTCTTTCATACAATAACTGTTCTATATTAAAAAATTTAAGGTAGTTTTTAATTTCATTAATAGCATCAGTTTTTTTGATATTTGATAGTATTGAAAGATTGTAAAGATAATCAAAAACGGTTAATTCTTTCGGAAATTCAGCAACTTCTGGAACATATCCAATAATTGAACGTGCTTCTGCTTTTTTAATATTAATATTATTTATTAAAATATCACCCTCATAATTTGCATATGCACCAATAATTGTTTTTATTGTTGTTGTTTTACCGGCACCGTTTTCTCCGATAAAGGCATGAAATGCACCATGCTTTATAGCAAAATTAATTGATTTAATTCCGCGATCAGTTTTTGGAAAGATTTTTTTTAGATTAATGATTTCTAGAATATTTTCCATAATTACTTGTAATCCTTTCTCTTGTATAAAGCAAAAACTGAAGCAAATAATACACCAATCAAAATTGCTCATAAAATAAAGTAAACATTTTTATTAACAATTTGTTTTTCACGATTTATAGCAAACACTTTATCCGCAGATTGAAAAAGATAGTTTGTAGGGCTTGTTGTTAACTCGTATCTAATTAAAACTTTTTCATTCTTAACAAAAAGTCTCTTTTCAAACCCTGCATATCCTCCGATGTAATAATTGAAACCAGCTATTTTTAATTCAATTTGATTATCGCCATATGCACTTGAACTTTTTGGATTTTTTATAACTGCTTCAAAAATTTTATTATTTTGGTAATTAAAATATATATAGTTTAGTAATGCAACGCCTAAATATATTTTTCTCTCTATTTCTGATTGCAATTTCTTTTCTTTAACAGCGTTTTCGTTGAATACTGTAACATTTGAATTCAAATATTGATTAATTGGACTTTCTAAATTATTTATAAAAGTAGAAATACCTTTTGTTAATTCATTATGCAAATCAATAACATTTTCAGATGTTTTATTCTTTATAAAATCATCAACAAATCTTTTAGCTATATTGTTAAAAATTTTATCATTTAATGCTTCATAAACATATTGTCATTTTAATCTCCCTACAATATTGTTTTCAGCAGAAAATTGTGAGTTATCCTCAGGGAATGAAATATTAACGCTAGATGCTCCCTCTCTCGCATAAATAATATCAGTATTAATAGTATTAGGTATAACTGAATTAGATTTTAACAATCCTGGAACAATATACTTTTCAATATTACCTTCTTTGGATGTAACCGTAAATTTAGGCAATTTAGGATTTTCGTCTAACTTATATTTATATAAAATGCTATCTAGATTGTTATAATAAATATAATTATCTTGATTTGAGTATTTAGTTTTGCTAATTGACTCAAAAACATTTTGGTTTTTAGTATTAAAAATATCTAGTAATTGATACGGAATAGATAATCATGAATAAAATTGCCACTCACTTGATGAATTATTAGCAAGTTTCATTACCTCTCTAAGATATGAAACTTGCTCGTTTGAAAATTGCTTATTTTGAGATCCGTTGGGAATAATTAACAACTCATCCTTATTATTGTTTATAAAATATGGTTCAACATTTGCTTCATTGCCAGAAAAGTGATATGGATATTTCTTATTGATAAAGTAAGCAGCGTTATTAACATTTGTTGTTGCGTTAGCTGACAATAAGGAACCACCAAGAGCTAATGGAATAAAAAACACCAAAGGCAATGTAATAGCAATTTTTTGGCTTAGTTTATATCCTATTAGCGCTGTAATTAAAGCAATCATTAAGTAAGATGCTAAGGAGATAACAAAAAATAATAGCGAATATAAAAACAGATTTGCTCCTGAATATAATGCGTATGTTGACAATAATGAAGAAATAAAAAGAACTGTTGATCATAATAAACCGAAGTATATTAATGATAGTAATTTGCCTAAAACCAACCCTTTTCTTGAGATCGGTTTAGCAATGCTAACAAGCTCTAATCCTTCCTGTTCGAAATCTTTAAAAATATTTAGCGCCTTAATAGATGCAAATAATACAGTTACTATAAGAACAGAAAAAATATAAAGATATGAAGCAAGCGTCAAATATTTTTCGCTAATCACAAATTTAAATACAAAACCAACTATAAATGAAAAAATTAAAGTTATAGCAGGAATGATAATCGAACTTTTCTTCTTAAAAACAGTATTAAATGCAAATTTCGAATATTTAAATGCTGAAGTTTTCATTTTTTAGACCTTTCAAATTTATAATATATAATTATATATTAAATTAGCAATAATACATATTTTTTATAATTATAATTATATTTTTAATGCAATTTTTTAAACAAAAATGTGAAATAAAAACCACTAATAAGTGGTTTTTAATATATTATAAATTAGTTCATTTCAGTATTATTCTCATCTGTTTGTGGGGTCGTATTTTGTTGTTGTTGCTGTTGTTGCTTCTTTATGAACTCCATAGCTTGAGACATTTTTTGTTCAAAATCATTTATTTTCTTTTCTAATTCATCATAATTTTTATCATTCAATTCTTTTTGGATATCTTCCTTAACCTTTTTAATTTCAGAAAGTTGTGATTCCTCTATTTTTTTAGCTTCTTCTGATTCAAGAGTTTTGTCAATTTGATGAATTAATTGTTCTGCTCTAACAGTCAATTCAATTTCGCGACGTTTTTTCTGATCAGCTTCTCTATTAAGTTCGGCTTCTTGAACCATTTTTTCAACATCTTCCTTCGATAATGAAGATGTATTTTGAATAGTAATGCTTTGTTCTTGATTTGTCTTTTTATCTTTGGCTGTAACCTTGGTAATACCATTAACATCAATTGAAAAACTTACTTCAATTTGTGGTACTCCTCTTGGTGCAGGGCTTATTCCGCTAAGATCAAATCTTCCCAAAAATTTATTATCTTGTGCCATTTGTCTTTCACCTTGTGTAACAACGATCGATACAGAGGTTTGATTATCTGCGGCAGTTGAAAAGATTTGACTTCTTGTTACAGGAATAGTAGTATTTCTTGGGATTAAAGGTGCGACAATATCTCCCTCAACAACAATACCTAGGGTCAACGGAGTAACATCAAGCAATAGAACATCTTGAATATCGCCAGCAAGAACTGCACCCTGAATAGCGGCGCCAACACTAACTACCTCATCAGGATTAATTGAATTATTTGGTTTTTTGCCAGTAATATCAGAAACTATTTTTTGAACAGCTGGCATTCTTGTTGAACCACCGACCAATAAAACTTCGGTAATATCATTTCAATTTAATTTTGCTTCATTTAATGCATCAAGCAATGGCTTTTTAGTTTTTTCTAATAAGTCCGAAGTCATTGCCTCAAATTCTGATCTTTTTAGCTCTAATTCAACATTAATTGGACCATTTTCATTCATAGCTAAAAATGGAAGTGAAATGTTTGCAACCAATGATTCTGAAAGTGAAATTTTTGCTCTTTCTGCTTCTTCTTTCAATCTAGCCATTGCCATCTTATCATTTCTAGCATCATATTTATACTTATTGCTTATTTCTTTAATTAGTCAATCAACAATTTTGTGGTCTCAATCGTCACCACCTAAATGATTATCGCCAGAGGTTGATAACACTTCAAATGTTCCATTTTCCATTTCAAGAATAGAAACGTCAAAAGTACCGCCCCCAAGGTCAAATACTAATATTTTGTGATTTTCATCTTTTGACTTATCTAACCCAAATGCTAATGCTGCTGCAGTTGGTTCATTGATAATTCTAACAACATCTAGACCTGCAATAATACCGGCATTTTTAGTTGCTTCACGTTGCGCATTATCAAAATACGCTGGAACTGTAATAACTGCTTTTTTAACTGCGCTCCCAATTTTCTTTTGCGCATACTCTTTCATATATGAAAGAATTAAGGCACTAATTTCCTCAGGTTTATAATCTTTTTGATTTGCTTTAACAGTTTTTGAACCACCCATTAATCTTTTAATTGAGGCAATACTATCTGGATTTGTCTCTAATTGTCTTTTTGCACTCTCACCAATTATTGTTTCGCCGTTTTTAAAGGCAACAACAGATGGGGTAGTTCTCTTACCATTTGGATTTTCTAAAACCTTAGGAGTTCCGTTTTCAACAATCGAAACCACAGAGTTAGTTGTACCAAGGTCAATTCCTAAAATAACTTCTTTTGTCATATTCTTTATCTCCTTTTTTTAAATTTAAGATTAAGATTTTTTACATATTTAAATCATCTTTCAATAATTTATAAAATAATTGTACCATATTTTTTAGCACTTTAATAAAATGAGTGCTAATTTTTATTTTTATTATTAAATTTCATTGATTAGCGAATTATTGCTAATTGATTTGTTATCTCCAAAAACCTTGGATATATAAAAAATGAGGTTTTAATTTTCACCTCATTTTTTATATATTTCTTTTTGCTCCTCACTGAAGCAATGGCCTCTAACATCAGATTCATATTTTGCACACCTTGAAACAATATATGAAAATGCTTTATCAAAATTTTGAAAGCTTAGTTGTCTTATTTTTTCTATTCCTTCTCATCTACGACCTTGACTTATCTTATCAGCAACATAAAGAATCTTATCAAGCAACGATAATTCTATATCTAATGAAGTATGCTTTTTAATTGCTGAGAGAACTTCCGGATTATTATATTTATAAACATCTCTTAACCAAAAAAAGGCTGTGGTTTGATGCAATTTATATGGCTCCAAATTTGTTCGACTAAACCCGTATTTTTCCAAAAAATCATATGCATCTTGTTCATTCCAATTCTTGGTTATATCATGAGCATAACCCGCTTGGTAAGCATTTTTTATTTTATAATTATTTAATTTTGCAAGCTTTACAGCAAATTCTGCCGTCCATTTTAAGTGAAAATATCTAAATTGCTTTTCTTTATCTTTAATATCAAAGATTAGATTTTTAGCAATTTCCTCAAAATATAAAAAATTTTCACCGATGTATTTTTGTACTCTATCTTCTACTTGCGAAAAATCACCTTTTCTATATTTTGTTGAAGAAAAATTATAAATAGTATTGTTCAAAATTCTTACATTAAATTTCTTCGCATTAACTTTTGAAAACTTATTACCGCGGTTAAATGCACAAATTTTTACTTTATTAGCAATCTCATCAATTTTTTTTCATTTATTTAACATGGGTACATTATCAGTACCAATAAATAAATAAAGTTCATCATTAGGGAATTTGCTTCTAAAATAATTTATTGTATCAATTGTGTATGAATTACCTTTTCTATTGGTTTCAAACTCAGACAAAAACATTTTATCTTCCAAGACCATATTGATCATATTAATGCGATGGTTATTAGCAACATACTCACTACTATTCTTAAAGGGGTTTTTATTAGTGGGCACAAAATATAACCTATCTAATGAAAGCTCATTTATTGCGAATTTTGCTAAGCTAATATGGCCTTTATGAATTGGATTAAAACTACCACCATATATTCCTATTTTCATTTAATCCTCCAAACTAATTCTCTTGTTTTTTGTCTTTGAATTCTTTCTTAGAAATTTTATATTGTCTGTATTGATATTTTTTTCCATGCTATATTGATATAAAGTTTTTAATAAATTATTACCATTTATAAAATTTTGTTCATTAATTATTTTTTCAACCATATTTTTTGAATCGCTAGAAAGTATATCAAATGAAGAATCAGAATTAAAAATTGTCCTTAAATTACCTATACTTACCCCCAAACCACGAAGTGGCTCTTCATCTCACAAAGAATCAAAAATCAATTCAACATTTTTTCATATCAAATCAAAGTTGCTAGTTCAAGTTGAAATACTTTTGTTTTTTGAAATCCATATCTTATTTTGACGTCTTAGCATAACAGAAACTTGTTTAGCCTCTAAATTTGCGTCACTCGCTCTAAGACATACATTTTGAGTAATTTTCTTTAATTCATTAAGCAAAAAAAGTCTATCACTAGAGTCGTCAGTAATAAATGTTTTGCTATTACTTATACTTTTAGCATCGCTATAAAATATATGATCAATCCCTGTATTAATTCCCTTTAAATTTTCAACAAGTTTAAAATAATTTTTGCCAAAAACGCTTCTTAAAAAAATATCATTATCACAATTTACTAAATCTGCTCAAGTCTTAATGTTATAGCTAATTATTTTTTTCGAATTAGCTTTACCAATACCAAAAATTTTTTCAACACCTAGATCATAAAAATGTTTTTTAATATCTTCCTTTTTTGTTTCCAAAATACCAAATGGTTTTGCCTTGTTTGTAGACATTTTTGCTAAAAATTTTGTATAAGAAATACCTATTGAGCAGGGAATGTCAAATACATTAAGGATATCATTTTGTATTTTTCTAGCAAAATCTATCGCATTGCCATTCTTTTTAATATTATTAGTAACATCTAAGTAACATTCATCAATTGAATAAACTTCCAACATATTAGAGTAGTTTGTTTTTATAAAATTAAAAATTTTTTTAGACATTAAAGAATAAAGTTGATAATGAGGTGAAATAACAATTAAATCCTTAATCTTATCTCTTACTTTAAAAAGGGGATCTCCACTTTTAAAGCCTTGTTTTTTTACTTCATAAGACATAGCAGAAATGATTGCTCTTCTTGAATTCAAAGCAATTACCACTGGTTTGTTTTTTAAATTTTCATTCTTTGATCTCTCGCAACTTACAAAGAATGCATCCATATCAATATGAAATATAACCTTAGCCATTTAATCCTTTTTTAAA
Organism: Mycoplasma sp. 2575; assembly: GCF_053851635.1. Classification (NCBI taxonomy): domain Bacteria; kingdom Bacillati; phylum Mycoplasmatota; class Mollicutes; order Mycoplasmatales; family Mycoplasmataceae; genus Mycoplasma; species Mycoplasma sp. 2575. The sequence continues at coordinate 50,407 of NZ_JBSQBB010000005.1, read as the reverse complement.
AGCGCGATAAACTATTGAGGCACATTCTAAACGATTAAGATGAACCTTAACATTTTCAAATACCAACAATTTACCTAAATCAATATTTATATCTATTTGTTCTTCTCTGTTAATTAATTTAAAGTACTCTTCCAGAATACATAAAATTTCGCTCTTATCTTTATTTAAAACTTGATCAATCATCAATTCCACACTTGAAATAAAGATAGCACATCCGGTTGCATAATACTTTGCATCAATTAATTTATCATTTTCAAATAGTAAATTTAGCTCTATATCATCAATGCAAACTCTTGAATGTTCTTTTATACCATTTCCTCTTGGAATAGATAAACTGTGCTTTGGTTCAGAATAAGAATTAAATATTATTTGTTGTTTTTCTTGGGTACTAAATGATTTCAATAAAATTACCCCCATTTTTTAATTCCTTAATTAATTTATCAATATCCCCTTTATTGTTATACATTGCTAACGATATTCTTACATATGAACTACAATATTTGTTTGTATCTTTAAATTTATAAGCGCAAAAAGCACCAGATCTCACATAAATATTTCTGTTCCCTAGATATGATGCGACATCCTGGGCCGGAACGCCTCTAATATTAAACAAAATTATCGTATCGCCTTTTTTAGAATCGATTAAAACATTAGGCAAAGTTTGCAATTTCTCATAGGCATATATCGCAATTTCTTTCTCATATTTAAATAATTCTGTAGCATTAAAACTTTTAAAAAACTCAATTGCCCTTCCTAATTGGATAATGCCAGCAAAATTTGGTGTGCCAGGTTCTCACTTAGAAGATGAATTTCTCATTACTCAATTATTTGATTCTAAAATATTTTGCACTTGGCCACCACCCCATTTTGAAGGCCGAAGATTTTTTAAAATATTATTTTTTATAGCTAATATTCCAGTCCCAGTTGGACCATATAATTTATTGCCAGAAAATGCAATAACATCGCAATAGCGAAAATCAACGCTACTATGTACAATAGCTTGGGCTGCATCGTTTATTAAAATAATGTTATTTTCTCTACAAAGTGAGTATATTTTCTTAATATCAAGATTTATTTGAAAATTATTTGTTAATTGAGGTAAAACAATAATTCGTGTATTTTTATTAATAGATTTTATAATGTCCTCACCGTCAAAACAATATCTAAATCTTATATTTTTAATGCTAAAATTTTCAAGAAAGGGAACAATTGCAGAAGAATGGTTAAAATAAGTAAATAATATTTCACCACTCTCTACAACCTTTGAAAGCATCTGCGCCACCAAATTTAAACTTTCAGTTGTACCCGAAGTAAAAATTATCTCTTCAGGATCAGCATTAATAAACATAGCAACATCACGTCTAATTCTTTGTAGATCACTGTTTAATTTTATTCCTAGTTTCGAATCAGCAGTACGAGTTGAAATTGAATAATTTTCATAAAATTCCATCCCTTTTTTTATCACTACATCAGGCTTAAATGTTAAGGCAGCGTTATCTAAATAGATAATATTAGGATTATTTTTAAACATAGGAAAAATTTTTTCTCTTTGTTCATTAGTCATTTTTTTTCTCCTGTTTAACAAAAAAAGAAAGATATTCAATATTTTTTGACTTCTCCCCACGGATTGGGCTCTCAATAATGGGCTTTAGTAATATAAAATTATTTTCCCTAGCTATATTAATCACTTTATTAATTATATATTCATGATGTTGTTTAGGAACATATCCACCAGGTTCAACATATTTGCTGCTTGCTTCAAATTGAGGTTTAATTAAAGCAACTAATAAAACACCATTACCAAAGGTCCTATTGCAAACCTCAAAAACATATTTTAAACTTATGAAAGAAACATCGCAAGTCACTAAGTTTATATCCTCACCGAATAAATTATTATTTATTACCTTAAGGTTTGTCTTTTCATATACAACGACCTTATCATTTATTCTTAAAGAAAAAGCTAATTGGTTTGTGCCTGAATCAAGAGCATAAACCTTTCTTGCTTTGTTTTCTAATAATACCTGAACAAATCCACCCGTTGAAGAGCCAATATCTAAACAAACTTTATCCTCCACGTTAATACCATATTCCTTAATTGCTTCTTTCAATTTGTATGCCCCACGTGAAACATAATTATCCTTTTTTTGTTTAATGGTAATAACACAATCATCACTAAATCTTAATGTTGGGTAAAAAACTTTTTCATTATTTACAATTATCCTTCCTTGCATTGCTAAAGAATCGATGGTTTTTTCATCCAATAAAAATTTTTCCTTTATTAACTGTTTCAAGGTTTTTTTCATATTATTTATTAATTATTTGTTTAGAAATTTTATCGAGAATTTTATTAACAAATTTATAATCATTGCCAGGTGAAAAAAGCTTAGTAATATTAACCAATTCATATATCACTACGCTACTATCATTGTAAGTTAGTTCATAAACACCAAATATTAATATTGCTCTAATTAATGGGCTAATTCGCTCTCACTCCCATGTTTCTAGTATAAACTTCTCAATAATTTTTTTTAAGGTTTCATATTTTGACTCTATTATTTGCAACGCTTGTATTTCACAAGGATTTATTTCATTTAGAGGATTATTAACAATAACGCTCGTATCTAAATGCACACTAAATAGTTCTGATTGATAAAGATAAAAAATGATGTTTTTTCGATAATTATACTTTTTAACTAGAAAATTGCCTTTCATGCTTATTTGTTTTTTTTCTTTCATTACTTCTCCAAGAAATTTATTAATTTAATCATTTTTTTATCTTTATTTTTAGTTAGCGTAAAAACTACACCATTAAACTGACACTTATTGTTTGATACTTTAAATGGCAATCTTGCATCATATCTCATTTTTTGATAAACTTCTTCAAAATTAGAACCAATAGCGCAATCCCTTGGGCCGCACATTCCGGCGTCAGTTAAATAATATGTTCCATGTGGAAGAATCTTAGCATCATTTGTTTGAATATGTGTATGGGTACCGATAAGTGCATCAGCTTTTCCATCAACATACAAACCAAAAACAGATTTCTCTGATGTTGTTTCAGCATGAAAATCAACTATATAATAATCAGCTTTATATAAGCTGTATACCTCATCAAACTTATCAAAAAAGTTATTTGCAACCTCTTGTTTCCAAGGTTGCAATAGGGGATTAAAAGTTATCCCCATAAATGATATAACAGCAATTTTATTCCCCTTAACATCAAATAGTCTAATACCTGACCCTGGATAGCCTTGATCTATGTTAACAGGTCTAATTAAATCATTATTATCAATTATATCCATTATTTCATGTTTAGCTCAAACATGGTTACCCAATGTAAAGGCATTAACCCCCGCATTTTTTAATTGAAAGTAATGTTCAGGAATAAAGCCCTTTCTACCAGAAACATTTTCAGATTGTGCTATTACAAAGTCTATATTCTCGTCTTTAATAATTTTGTCTAAATTCTTTATAACAAAATCAATACCTGGGTTTCCAAATATATCACCAAGAAATAAAATGTTTATATTCTCTTTTTTCATAGTTTTAAATTATATATAATTTAACGTTTTTTAGATCAAACAAGTCTTTATAAGTAAACACATTGTTAATAAACATTAGACATTGTTTAATTTTTCAATAACCTGATTATAAATTTCACTATAAAGTTCATTATTTGTTTGTAACAATAGCGATAAATTAACTTGACCTTGGGCAATATTTTGGCCATTATAGTTATATCATGAACCTTTACGAGAAATAATCATAAATTCCTCTGCTAATTGAATAATCTCATTAACCCTAGATACACCTTTTGAAAATACAATTTCAATTTGTGCACTTTTGTATGGTGGGGCTAATTTATTTTTAACAACCTTACATTTAATTTGATTCCCCGTTATATCACCGTTGCTAGTTATATTTTGTGACTTTCTTACCTCAAGCCTAATCGAAGAATAGAACTTAAGCGCCTTACCGCCAGTTGTAGTTTCTGGATTACCAAACAATACTCCAATTTTTTCCCTTATTTGATTAAGAAATATAATCGTTGTTTTATTTTTAGATAATGTACCGGTAATTTTTCTTAATGCTTTCGACATTAATCGAGCTTGAGCACCAATTGTTTGGTCTCGCATTTCGCCATTTAGTTCAACTTCCGGAACTAATGCAGCCACTGAATCAATAACAATCAAATCGACTGCACCGGTTTTGGCTAATCTGTCAGCTATTTCTAATGCCTCTTCACCGGAATTTGGTTGAGCTAGAATTAAATTTTTAATATCGACGCCAAGGTTTTTAGCATATATTGGGTCAATAGAATGTTCAGCATCAATAAAAGCAGCAATACCGCCATTCTTATGAATTTCGGCAATTGCATGTAATGCTAATGTAGTTTTTCCACTGCTTTCAGGACCAAATATCTCAACAATTCTGCCTCTTGGTCATCCACCAATTCCGAGAATATTATCAATGTTTAAAGAACCGGAACTAAAAGTTTCTGGAATTATGTTAGGTTCTTCTCCTAATAACATAATTGATTCCTTACCGAATTCTTTTTCAATTTCCTTCAAAATTTGATCAATATTAACAACCTTTTTTATGTTTGTTTCATTCATATTTTTGCCTCCACTAATATTTTGCAATACTCGCTTTTAAAGTAGGTTATTTTAGGAAAAAATAGCGAAAACAGATGAAAAAAATATAAATTTGAATTATTTAGAAACAGCAAAAACTTGCTCAAGTTTTTTAATTGCTCAATCCTCAATTAAAAAGGAAAATGTAACATTTTTAGTATCATTATTTTTATAAAAAGTATCAATAATTTTGTATGAATAAATGCCCTTTATTGACTTAATTTTTTCAATGATTTTTTCAACAGTTTCGTGTTTATTCAGTTCAAAAGTAATATCCCTTGTTTTTATAGGTTCATGTCGATAATTAATAAAAGTATTAGAATCATTTAATAATTTATCAAGCATTATTTCTGCAAAAATATAATCTGAGTTAATAATTTGGGGATGAATTTTAGCTATATATCCAATCATTTCTGACCCTAGATAAATAACACATGATGCGTTGGGATGAAAAATTGTGCTATGTGTTTTTTTAAACTCTAATTGTTTATTAGTCAATGACATAACATCTTGTTTAATTTCAGCAAATGATTTAATATTTGAACAAAGACCCAAAATATTCATTTTGCGCCCGATCATTCCGATATCAAAATAAGACCCTTTTTTAAAACCTTGTTTCTCATTATGAATAGCCACCTCATTCAAACTATGAATAAATGATAGACGAACCTGCGAGTGATCATAATTTTTTGCATCCACTGCATTCAAAATTTCTCTGATATTAAAAGGATCGAAAATGTTGTCCTCAGGTTTTATTAGTGTATATGTTCTAACATTTGAATAATTTTTATTTGCTAATGTTCTATAGTATTCATAAACGTTGTTAATATCATAATTTAATCTTGTTATTTTAGGTTGTTTTAGTGGAAAATTATCATAACCATAAAATCTAAAGACCTCCTCAACGAAATCTTGCAAAGTATTTAAATCATAGCGATAAGTTGGAAAAACAACAACTGATTCATCATTTTTAAATTTAAAATCAAGTTTAGATATTTTTTTCATTACCTCATTAAACTTTTTAGTTTTATTAATTGAAAACCCTGCATATTTATTCAAATATGATTTATCTATTAAGATGCTCTTCTTATGGGTTTTGGGAACATTGATTTGATGCGAGTAATCAGTTAAATATTGAGCTAAAAAATTATAAGCCAAAATCAAAGAGCCATCCGATATCTCACGACTTGCACGCATTGATGAATTTGTATTTAATTTGATTTGCTTAGCATTTTTTCTAACACTCATAATATTAAACGAAGCAAGTTCAAATATAACTTTTTGAGATTCTTTCTTAAATTGATATTGTTCTAAACCTATAGTAGCAGCAATAGATATAGGCGTTTCATTATTAAATACACAAAGCGCATTTTTTAATTCAACTTCTTTATTACCTAAAATATTTAGCTTACCGCTATAATAATCAACATTAAACACATTTGATTGTAGGTCTTCTTTATTATAAATATGACATGGGACGCCGGCAAATAAAAGCACTAAGTTGGTAAGGTCCACAGCATTATTGAATGTTTTAATGTTATGTCTTCATAATAGCATTTGTTCTTGTAATGAACATCTTAAATTACTATTAGACGCTTCAACCAATGAAAAAGAATGAGTATCATTTAACTTTTTGACCTCAAATGAAGAAATCAAGTTAGGGTTTGCCTTTTTTGGTCATTTTATCTCTGTGTCAAAAAATGCCGCTAATTCTCTAGCCATAACAAGATAACATTGCGCATCAGCACGGTTAGAAAGAATTGAAACTTCAATCATATAATCATCTAAATCAAAATAAGTTATTGGGTCGATATTTAAATCTATTTTATCTAATTGAAATATTTGATTGCCAAATTCCTCTGGAATTACATTCGAATTAAAACCTAATTCATCCAAACTCACAAACATACCTTCCGAAGTAATGCCTTTCATTTTTCTTGGAGCAAAGATAATTTCTTTACTTCTTGAACCAGGAACAAAGGAAAGAACATACTGACCTTTTTTCATATTGGTTGCAGTTGTTTGAATAATAGCTTTATGTCCGTCACTATATTCAACCTCGCACACTGTTAAACGATCGGCTTGAGGATTCTTGTATGTATTTGTAACATGACATATTTTTATACCTTCAACATCACTGAATTTATAATATTGTTCCACTTCAAAACCAATTGAATTTATTGCTTCAACAACATCCTCGATAGTATGAGTTTGTAAATTAGCTAGTCTACATAATGTTTTAAATGAAAAAATCATATTCTTAACTCCTTAAACCTCTATTTAAATTGATTTAAAAATCTTTTATCATTAGTATATAACTCTCGAATGTCTTCAATACCATATTTAATCATTGTAATTCTCTCAATTCCAATGCCAGCTGCAAACCCGTTCATCATATTAGTATAACCAGCAGATTTTAAAACTTTATCATTTAACATGCCTGCCCCCAAAACCTCAATTCATCTATTTTTGAAAAAAATATCAACCTCAACACTAGGTTCTGTAAATGGAAAATATGATGGACGAAGCCTAATTTTTATGTCTTCCTCAAGTACATAAGAAAGCATTTCTTTCAATGTATACATTAATGACGCAAAGGAAACATTACCCACACTCACTAAATCAAGTTGTGTAAATTGGTGAGTATGTGTTTTATCTTCTTCATCATTTCTATAAACCTTACCAATGGCAAACTGTGAAAATTCCTTATTAGCAAATTTCTCAAGTGCACGAGCGCTTATTCCTGTATTATGTGTTCTTAAAAGCTCATTATTATTTAAATATAAGGAATCCTGCATTTCTCGCGCTGGGTGTGATGCAGGAATGTTTAAATTCTCGAAATTATATCTATCATTTTCAATTTCAGAATAACTTAGCTCAATATAACCATTAAATAAAAGCCACTCTCTAAATTTTTGAGAAACAAGATTAACGGGATGAATTGAACCTTCATTTTCAACAGGAGTGGCATAATCCACAAAATCTTTTTCTAGTTGTTTTTGGATTTCTAAATTATTAAGTTTATCCTTTGCTATATCAAAAAAGTCTTCTGCTTGTTTTTTTAATTCTTGAATTTTTTTACCTATTTCTGGTTTTAATTCCTTAGAGGCTGTTTTTAATTGCTCCATTAATTGTTTTAATTCAGGAGAATTATTAAATTGATTTTTAATATTTTTTAAGTCTTCTAAATTATTGATTTTATCCAAATTAAACATTATTGTTCTCCTTTTTTTTAACTATTTCTCAGTATTGTTTAACTTTCTTTTCTCAACCTTGGCCTTGATATTCATATGTCTTTAAATTTATCAATTCATTAGGCAGATATTGTTGCTGGACTCAATGATAAGGATAATCATGAGGATACTTATATTTCTCTTTTTTAAAACTTGCAGACAAATTAAATTCCTTAAGATAGTAAGGAGGCTGATAAATTAAATTACGTTCCAATATTTTTTTAGTTTGTTGTATAGCAAGATATCCTGAGTTTGATTTGGGACTCAAAGAAATATTAAGAATCGCAAAACCAATCGGCAAATAACCTTCTGGTAATCCTAATCGCTCGAAACTTTCAATTGCTGCTAGCGTTTGTGGGCCGACCATTGGATTTGCTAACCCAACATCTTCATAAGCAGCGCATAACATTCGACGAAATAAATCGCTAGTGTCTCCAGTTTTTAAAATTAATAGCCCTCAATACAAAGCAGCATCAGGATCGGAACCTCGCAATGACTTATGAAAAGCACTTAGCAAATCATAATGATTATCGGCATTATTATCACTTGCAAAATTTATTGAGGGGACCAACTCTTTAATTTTTCCCAATGTAATATTATCACTTGTGCTAAGTTTACTTATAAGATCAACAATATTTATGGCTCCTCGAAAATCGCCGTTAGCCTGTGTGGCAATAAAATCTTGTATTTCAACATTTTTTAATCAGTCGAATTGCATTTGTATAGATATCTGTTGTAGTCTTTTTTTAATATCTTGTTGCGTTGGAAAATCCATTTCAATAATATGAGTTCTTGAACGCAATGCTGGTTGTATTTTAAAATAAGGATTTTCAGTAGTTGTGGCATAAATGGTAATAAAACCGTCTTCTAAGTAAGGCAACAAAATATCTTGTTTATCTTTATTCAATCTATGCAGCTCATCAATTATTAAAATGTCGTTATTTTTGATTTTTGTAAGTAAATCATCCTTCTTATCAATAGCAGCATTAAAAAAATCATAATTAACATTCATTTGATTAGCAAGAATTGAAGCTATTGTAGTTTTGCCACAACCTGGTTTACCATAAAAAATAAATGAAGAAAGGTCTTTATTTTTGATTATAGAATTGAAAAGGTTTCTTTTAATTTTTGAACAAACAAAATCATCTAAATTATTAGGGCGCAATTGATTAGATAGGTTTAATTTCATATTACTAATTATAATTGAAATTAAAAAACTATAAGAATATTCTATGATGGTGTTTTAAAAGCAACTCTCATTCAATTTTACCATTAAAAAAGCGCACACTTTCGTGTGCACTTATTTATAAAATAAATTTATTTTGTTTCCTGTGTTGTAGTATCAACCACTGGTTTTGGGGTTGCTTCCTTCTTAACAAATTCTTTTTTAACTGGACCAATATAAGGCAAAATAGCAACTAATCTTGCTCTTTTGATTGCCAATGCTACCGCTCTTTGGTGTTTAGCACATGTTCCAGTTATTCTTGAAGATATAATTCTTCCTTGTAGATTTACTAATTTTGATAATAGTTCTTCATTTTTATAATCAACATAAGCAACAGGTAATTTATTTGAACAAAATTGACATGGACGTTTACGAACGAATAATTTCTTACGAACAATTCTCGCCATTTTTTTTCTCCTTTATTTAAAAGTCTCAACTCAAACCATCTATGGCATCATCAACATCACTTGTATGTTCCGTAGATGCTTGTTCACTAGTTGGAACCTTATTATTTTCTTCATTGGAAATGCTAAACTCTTTAAAATTATTTTTTCTTCTAGCCTCAGTAACTTCTCGCGATTCAAGAGATTGTATTTTATCAGCACTAACAACATAATTATTAATTAATTGCCCATTTTGATCAGTTGTTCTTGTTGATTGGAAAGTTCCCTCAACTAGCATCAACGACCCTTTATCTAAAAATTTATTAATAAATGATGCATTGCTTCTTCACGCTACGCATGGAATAAAATCCGCAACAGGTTCAGAGTTAGGCGTCGAATATGTTCTAGTTACAACGATTGTAAACCTTGAATATTCAACGCTTGAAGCAGTAATCCCCTTATATGGCTTTGAAGCTAGTCTTCCGACTAAAATAACTTTGTTCATAACTTTTGCCTCCAATAAAATAAAATTAACTATTTAGCCACTGGTTGTTGTTTTTTAATGTATGGTCTTCTTTGTTCATTTCTTCTATCATTTGATGTTGCTTCTTTGTTTTCATTTTTATCAAATGATCTTCTATTTTCAAAATTTCTTTTTGTAAATCTTCTTTGTTTTCTTGGCTTCAATCCTTTTTCTGAATTTAAATTAATAATTAATGATCTAATAATTGACTTATCAATATTAAATTTTCTTGTTAATTCTTTTATTAATTCAGGTTGTGCACTTGTTAAAATCAAGAAATATGTTGCACGTGTTAATTTGTTAATTGGATACGCTAATTCAGTTCTCTCTAATCTTTCGAATTTTGTGTTTTTTTCATCTAATACTGAGAATACTAAATCTTTAACACTTTCTTCTGTTGATGTAGGGTTAACTAGAATCATAATTTCATATTTTGACATTATAGTTCTCCTTTTGGACTTTTGGGCCTTTATATTGGCCAAGGAGTCTCACCCTTTTGTTAATAATTTTTTAAAATTAAAATATTTTAACCTAATTATTTTACTAGAAAATATAGGGATTTTTTCAATATATAAATTTTATGGTTAAGTTACACAAAACACAGCTATTTTTCTAGTTCTTCAAGAATTTTCTTTGTTGTTTTAAATTGAAACTTTGCGACGTTATATAACTCAGAAATCCCAAATTTCTTCACAAAACTAACTCCTTGTTTAATAACCAAATCGCTTGCTCCAAGTATAAAATCAAAGCCATCATAATTAGCTTTTTGAGCTTCCATCTTTTTAAGAAGAATATATCTTGCTAAAATGGAAGCGCAAGCCACGGATAAAAATTTATCCTCAGCTTTTGTTTCTTGTACCAAACTAATTCTCTCAAAAATATTCTTCTTGATAAGATTCTTATTATAAAGGGTTGCTATATGCTCATTGAACTTATTCAATGTTGTATATTGGTCAATAACAACTTTTTTATTATTTTTTACAATATTCTGCAATCTATCAATTGAATTCATATGAATAAGAGTTTTAACTGCATTATTATTAATTCCAAACTTAATCAAGTTATTATAACCCTTCTGGCTCATTGTTGTATCTTTAAACAAAACAACATTATTTTTGATAATGTATTCAGCAATCCCCATTATCTTAGAATCACTAAGTTTTTTACTATCCTTAACGCCAAGATTTTTAATTAATTGAATATTTTCTTCCGGAATAAAACAAGCAACTGAAACAATAGGAGCAAAATAATCGCCTACTCCCGTTTCATCAACGCCAATATAATCAGAATCTTTTGTCATCATATTATTTTTCGTCTTTATTATAAAAATTATCGGCTTTTACAGTTTTTAAATTCTTCTTTGATTCATTTTTTAGGTTCTTAGCCATTTCAATATATTTATCTGGATTATCTAAAAATTCATCAATAAAGTATCCAACAGCTCCTTCTTTATTTGTTTGAGGCATCACAACTGTCGAAACCTTCTTAATTGCTTGCTCAGCGTTCGCAGGGCAAACTCCCACATTACCGATTTCATACATGCTCAGATCGTTATATGAATCTCCCATTACAATGGTATCGTCAATATCAATGTTGTAATATCTCATCATTAAAGAAATAACCTTACCTTTATCAACTCCAATAGATGTAATATCAAAAACAGGGCTCAATCCTTCACCTTTTGATCAAGATGAAAATTCACCAAGATCTCCATATCTTCTTTTTAAATATGTTAGCAAATCAAGAACATCAGTTGTAGGTTGACAATCAAAAACTATTCCTGTTGGTTTTAAGGGTAATTTTTCCAAATTTATTGATTCGCGGAATTTTGTAGCTTGATTAAAACCAAAGACCTTCTCCAGGTTCGGATCTCTATGCATTAATTGAACTCAGTCCGGCCCTTCAATAGCATAATTTGAAATTTCTTTTTTAACTTTTTGATCACCTAAAATGTATAAAACCTCATTCAAATCAAGATATGTTATTGTTGGTATAAAGAATGGATCTGCAGGATTATGTATATGAGCTCCATTATAATTACCCACAATAGCGTTTAATCCAAGTTTTTGATAAACCGGCATTGTGCTTCTTCATGGTCTACCAGTTATGATAGATACAATATGTCCTTCCTTAATAGCTCTCTTGATTGCTTCTTCTGTTTTAGGGTGAATAGTTCCAGCACCAGAATCTGCTAACAATGTACCATCAAGATCAAGAGCAAATAAAAATCTTCTATTATTTGATTCTTTATTAAAAGCCATTTTTTTCCTTTCTTCAAAATTTAAATATTTATTTTCTTTAAAAATAAGGTAGAAAATAGAAAATGAGACACATAGTCTCTCTTTCTATTTCTTTGTTCCAAAAATACGGTCACCAGCATCTCCTAAACCAGGAAGAATATAGTTATTTTCATTTAATTCTTCATCTTTTGAAGCTAAATAAATATCTACATCAGGATGCTCAATATTAACCTTGTTAATCCCTTGTTCAACACCAACCAAACATATAAGTTTAATGTTTATAAAACCTTGTTTTTTTAATCTACTAATAGCATCGCAAGCCGATGAACCTGTTGCCAACATTGGGTCAACAATAATTACATAGCTATCTTTCTCAACATTAGGAATTTTAAAAAAATACTCAACTACTTGTGTGGTTTCCTCGATACGATACATTCCAATATGACCAACTCGAGCTTGTGGTACTAAATCCAATATACCATTAACCATACCAAGACCAGCACGCAATATAGGAATAATAACAATCTCCTTATCCAATTGCTCGCCATGAAAAATTGAACCTGTTGGTGTTTTGACCTCTAACGGCTTAGTTTGATAATCTCTTAACATTTCATAAACCATTAAAGATGCTATTTCATTAAGATTTTGCCTAAACTCATTATGAGTGGTGTTTTCGTCTCTCATCTTTGTCAACTTAGCATTGATAAGAGGGTGTTGAAAAATTTTTACCATATTTTGTCCTTACTTATTTGTTAAATTTTTAACTAGTAATTTGAACTATTATCTACTTTACCTTCGATAATTGTAACTGATTTTGAGGTACCTAGTCTATTAGCGCCTAATTCAACCATTTTTAATGCATCATCCTGTGATTTGATTCCACCAGATGCTTTAATTAATAAATTATCCTTAGCGACTTCCTTCATAATTTTAATATCTTCAAAACTTGCTCCTCTATATGAAAAACCAGTTGACGTTTTAATAAAATCAGCACCTGATTGTAATACTATTTCAGTTGCTTTAGCAATTTCTTCATTTGTTAGTAGTGCTGTTTCAATAATTACTTTTAAAACTTTATTACCACAAACTTCTTTAATTGCTTTAATTTCATTAAGAACATATTCATATTGTTTGTCTTTAAAACGCCCAACATTCATAACCATATCAATTTCATCTGCCCCATGTTCAAGAGCGATTTTTGTTTCAAAAACTTTAACACTTGCAACGTTATATCCTAATGGGAAACCAATAACTGTGCAAATTAAGACATCAGTATTTTTTAATTGTTCTTTTGCGTATTTAACATAAGAAGGCGCTATACAAACAGATTTAAAGTCATATTTTTTAGCCTCTTCTATTAATTTATCTATATCTTTTGTTGTTCCTGCTTGACCAAGGAAGGTATGATCAATTAACTTATTTAGCATTTTTTTTCTCCTATTTTTTGTTTTTTAATTACATTAATTTAGTTAGAACTTCTTTGGTTTCAAAAAGTTTTGAACCAAACTCAATTTTATCTATTAAATCATTAGATAGCTTTTCATCGATTGGTTTAGATGAATATAAAGTAAATAAAACATCACCTTTTTTAACAAAATCATTTGTTGTTTTATTTAAATAAACACCAGCATCAAAATCAATATTATCCTCTTTTTTGCTTCTTCCAGCGCCAAGTTTCATGGCCACTAATCCAAATTCAATAGCTGAATTAATTTTTAGATATCCTTCATTTTGTGAAATGATTTCAAACTTATATGTTGGATTAAATCAATTAGATTCATAAACTTCATCAACATTTCCGTTTTGCGCTTTAATTCATTCATTGAATTTTTGCAATGCTTTACCATTAGCGATAACTTCTTTAATCATTGCTCTGGCATGTTGCTCATCTTTAGCATTATTTGAAATAATAAGCAATGTAGCACCCGATGAATATATAATTTCGGTAAAATCTTTAGGACCCATACCTTTTAAAGTATCCACTGCTTCGAGAATTTCAATTTTATTACCAATAGCACGGCCAAGAGGTTTCTCCATATTTGTAATTTCAACTGCAATCTTTTTGTTTAATTTTTTACCTATTTCAATCATTAATTTACCAAGTTTTTCAGCTTGATCAATATTTTTCATAAATGCCCCATTACCACATTTAACATCTAAAAGTATACAATTTGAACCTGTTGCTAGCTTTTTAGACATAATTGATGAAGCAATTAAGGGTATGGATTCCACAGTGCCTGTAACATCACGTAGTGCATAAATCTTTTTATCTGCTGGAACTAGTCTCTCGTTTTGTCCCACGACTGCAATGTGATGTTTTTCAACAACAGTCTTAAATTGATTGTCCGTTAGAGATATCGTATATCCGGAAATTGATTCAAGTTTATCCAATGTTCCGCCAGTGTGTCCTAGGCCACGGCCAGACATTTTAGCAACTGTAAGACCAAGCGCTGCTAGTATTGGACATAAAACAATACTTACCTTATCTCCAACTCCGCCCGTTGAGTGCTTGTCAACAATAGTTGTATTTAAATATGACCAATCAATTGTGTCACCCGAATTTATCATTGCATTAGTTAGATACGATGTTTCTGTTTCATTTAATGAATTTAAACGAATTGCCATAAGAAGGGCTGAAGCTTGGTAGTCAGGAATATTTCCATTAACATAGTTTTCAACAAAGAATTCTAATTCTTCCTTTGTTAATTCTTCTCTATTAGCCTTCTTATTTATGATATCAATTATTCTCATTATTGAAAATCCTTAGCAAGTGCAAGAGCAATTTTCATCATTCCATTAAATGAATTTTGTCTTTCTTCACTAGTTGTAAATTCATTTGTAACTAGATTATCAGAAATTGTTAATAATGTTGCAGCTTTTTTGTTTAATCTTTCAGCAACAGTAAATAAACCATATGCTTCCATTTCTGCACAAACCGCACCACCAGATGTTTCAATTCTTTCGCTAATAGTTTTTTCTGTATAAAATGCATCTTCACTTAAAATTCTTTCAAAATGAACATCCATTCCCAACTTTTTAGCATAATCTAAGATCAATTCATTCAAGTCATGGCTTGGTATTGCGATATTATTTTTATCTCCTTTAATAATTGAACTTCTAAAAGCTGTACTTTCGCTATATGCAGATGATGCAAGAACGATTTCATAATTTTTTAATTCTGCTTTAAACGATCCTGCTGAACCAATTCTAACGATTGCTTCAACACCATATTCTTTAAATAGTTCATATGCATAAATTCCGATTGATGGAACGCCCATCCCGGAAGCGCACACAGAAACTTTGTTTCCTTGATAAAAACCAGTATACATTAAGACATTTCTTACATTAGAAACTAATTCAACATTTTCTAAGTAATTATCAGCTATATACTTAGCTCTCAAGGGATCACCAGGCATTAAAACTAACTTTGCAAACGCATTTTCTTTAGCATTTATATGAGGTGTCATAAAATCTCCTTTTTTCTTATTTTTTTCTTATATATTTCCATATTTTTAATTACATTAAAAATTTTATTACAAAATTAGTTTTTAATTATCTTTATGATATATAAAAGTCCTAACAAATTTGATTATTATCATTTATAAGTGTAGCCCCCTCATTAATTAAATCAATATTTTGATCTTCACTTAAATGATCTCTAAAGAGCAAGCATTGCACATCTTTACCTTGGTCAAGAAACTCATTAATTGTTCCGTTATATTTTTTTTCCAATGAAGAAAGCAAAATTATCTTTTGACATAAACAAGCGTTAATTCTTTGTCTACTATAAAATGCATTTTTAGTTATGTGATATTCACTAGGATATTCGGATATAATTAAACAGTTATCATTTAAAAATTCTTTTAAATTTAAATTGTTTTTAGCATATTCAATTCCACATGGAAGCAATATAATAACCTTAAAATTACGCTTCAAAAATGTTTTTAGGATTTTTTGCTCTAATCCAGTCCAATATAAATTAATAAACACGCTATCATTGTCATTTTTGTATTTTTCTATATATTCAATTATATTTTTTGTTTCATATGATCCTGTTAAGTAGATGCATTGTTGCCTATTGCTTTGTTTTAAGATATTAAGATTTCCTTCATAAAATAATACAAATGGTGGCTTAGTTATATTTAAAAGTTGTTTAGGGTATTCATCATCTAAAATAGTTATAAATTTTTTATTTTTCTCATGAATTTTAAATTTAAATGTATCAAATTCTTCTTCTTTAATTTCTTCCTTATTTTTTATTGCCTTATAAACATCATTTCAATCACCTTTGTATTTAAATATAAAATATAATAGTATTTCGTTCATTCGTCCTCCACATGTAAACATAATATGCTAAGAAGATGATTTCTTCAACCAAATTGGGAAAAAACAGTGAAAATAAAAAGACACAAAAATGCCTTTTTATAAAAAGATGAAATTCCATATGCTATATAAAATACATCTCCAATTTTTATCTAAAATTTCGCTAATAACACAACAAAAAGTATACTTAAATGACGTTATAATATTTATCTTTGCCTATTCTAGTGTATTTCAAATCATTTTTGTAGTTTCTATTCTAATGTTGTTTTAATAAATAATTTTTATGAATTACGCTTGCAAAATAGTAAATTTTGAAGAACGATAAAATTACAAATAATGATGATGATAGAAATAGAAATGCTTCTAATACTTCTAGATTTTCATAATAAATTATCGAAATGGCTTTGTGCTTTGGATTTAAGAATTCAGTCGGTTTATTACTTTTTAGTTTTCATAAAAGAACATCAATTGCATTAAGTAAGGTTGCATCTAGTATAACTGATATCGATAATAAAATTATGTTAATTGCAAATAATATATTAATTATTATAGTGTTCGTTTTAGATATAGTTTTTATTTTTGATTTAAAACATATATATAAGATAACGGAAAATGTGATTAATATTATCCCTAAAACTAAAATTGTGGCTCTAAATCCACTATATCAAAATATTGCTACTGCTTCCTCGTGTTTAATGACTTGAGGATAAGATTGTCGGGCTTCATAATCCAAAAAATACTGCGTATATAAAAGTGTTATAATAAAAAATAAAACTACAAATATTGTATAAATGGTTAGTATTGCTATTCATTTTGATTTAGAATTGTTTTTATTTTCCATTATTTATATTCTGTATATCTTCTTTCTAATGATGAAGCAAAACCAAATATTACAAATATAATGTAAGCAATAACCAAAATAGTTACAATAGCAATAATTATTTTCTTCTTTTTACTCATTATTTAATATACCCCTTTTCTTTTAGTAAAAAATTCATTTCATTCCCATCATGTTTAACTCCATTATAATTAAACATTTTTTTCTAATTTATCTCTTTTCTTATTATTTATTACAAAATTATAATCTCCAGTAACAAGGCATTATAGTTAGTATAGGTAATAATAATTTCATTCTTTTCATAATTGTTCCTTTTTAACATCCATATATATTTAATTTTATTCCAAAATATAATGTAGATACCCAATTCACCAAATAATGAAAATTAGTGACTTATTTTTTGTTAAAAAAAGATAAAAGGCTTTAGTTTTCGCTTTTTCTCTATAAATTTATTTTTTATATAGTTCTTAAAATTAGACTAAATTTATTAACGCCTAAATGCTGCGCATAAAAAAAATAAAAAGGCACAAAATGCCTTTTTGCACGATAAACCGCTTTTTGTTCTGTAAATTAACAGCGCCAACTATTTATCTAAACATATTAAAATAATATGCTTCCCGATCTTTATTCATTTATATTAATCAGGTTCCCCTACCAAAATTTGGGTTTCTAACTCATGGAGTTTACATCGTTGCACCTTAACTAAATAAGCTCGTCTCTGTTGCACTAGTCGTCAATTATTTAAATAACTGCCTAGGCTTATTTGGCCTAGCATGATCACTACTTGCATCGCAGCAAGTGCTAGAGCGGATTTTCCTCTACATAAAATAATTATGCAGCAGTTGGCTGTGCATAATTATTTTACTCTATTTTTGTTTTTTTAGCTAAATCCTAATAGAAATCTTCAGGATTAATTTTATCAAGTCCAGACCATGATGAATTCGAACGCATTTTATTTAATTTCATAAATTTACCATAACCGCCTTCTTTTAAGGTTAGTAAGATATATTCTTTTTTAGAAATCTCATATGCTTGTCCGGCCTCACTAATCTTATATTTAAATCTAGTTAAATTGCCCTTTTCTTTATCATTATAACCAGAACTAGTAATTAAATAAGTAATTGATTCAGGACCATAATTACTATCATCAAAGTAAGTTCATGACTTGAAAATTCAAAAACCAGATTCACTTACTGCATAATTAGTAAATTGACGACGATCAATATCTTTTGTAAAATAGCTTTGCATACCTGAAAATTTAGAACTTAAAAACGGAATGGCCGAAATGTTAGTTCCTTCCTGAATCTCTCATAATAACGAACGAACACCTGTATATAAATTAATTTTTCTTTGACTCACATCACGTTGAGCAATATCTGTTTCACGCCCAAATGTTTCAAAAAGAATATAATCAATCGCCACCTTAAAACGATATAACGCCTGCCATTCAGGTGTCTTAGATCTGACTTTAAAACTATTATTTTGAGTATTTTGATTCTTATAATATTCAATACTTAACATTTTAAAGATTTCATTAATCAATGACAGTGCATCAAGGTCAGGAGAAATATTATCTGGATCATCATTTTGAATGTTACTCGTTGAAGTCGAATTGCTTAATTGTCCAATACTTACAAAATCAAGTAGAGTATTAATATTAGTACGCTTTGTTGGATCGGGATTCATATTAATGTTTCGCAAACCATTATATAAAACCGAATCCTTTAAATTACTTTTTCCAAATAATAGATTTATAAGCTTAATCAAGCGAGCACCATTAATAGCCTTAGTTTCACCAACAAAAGAAGCAATAATCTTAAGATCATTAAATGAAAATCCGGCCTTAATTTTTTCAATGGCATCAAGGAGTCATTTGACTGGTTCAAATATTGAGAAATTTTTACTATAGCCAACAATGTGATCGATAGTTCTCTTAACAACTTTTCGTTTATAAAAATCAGTTTCGATTAATTCTTTAAAAATAGCGCTAATTAATTCTTTGATAAATGAAATGTCTTCGGCTGTAACATTTTCCAATTTTAAATAATTTAATACATGACCAATAACAATCTTCATTAAATCATCGTCTTCAACAACTGCTTCCAGCACTTTTGTTACATTATCTTTTAATTTTTGCGAAACTTTTTCTAATGTTTTAGTTACTATTTCACCAATATTTGTTGCTTGGACTTTTGGTTTTGTTAGAAAATCAGATATAACATCGCTAATTAACGTTTTTAAAATTGGTTTGTCTACAAATTTATCAACTATAGTTTGTAATTCGGACTTAGGTATTAAATCTTGTTTTATTTCTTGCCATTTTATCTTTTTAATTTGGTCTTTAAAGATTGTATGAACAACCTCGATTATAGCTTCCTTGCCAACAGTTTCGCTAGAATCAAGCGAACCATTCAAGCCAGTTAATACATTGAATATTGTGCCTTCAATATTCTTTAAAAACTCTTTTTGTTCATCAGAAATAACTGGATTTAGCACATTTTGAGTGTTATTAGATATTGTATGTTGGTTGTTTATTTGATTAGTCAATTTTGGTATATTTCTTTCCAAATAATGATATAGAGAACTAAATTCTTTAACTAACTGTTCTTTTGATATGTTATTTCCAATAAGTGATTTAAACATATCCTCTATATTTTGGGATGTAAATAAAGCCTTTCAATCGATTTTCTTTAACCCTGAAATTATTTTTGATATCAATATATTTTGATCAAAATGGCCCTTTGGGTCAATAATATCAATGTCAACAAGACTCTCAAAAAGCTTACTTATTATGTCTGATACAATATTTTTATTACCTAGATTTTTAATAATTCTGGTACCCAAGTTAGCAATATTTTCAAACTCGTCGCTAGTTGAATCAAATTTTAATTCTGAATGAATTGCATTCAACACAAATTTAACTAAACTATTAATATACGCTTCATCAGAAGTGGCATTAGAAACAATTTTTTTAATAAAGTCACTGATCGAAGACTTATTTAGGTTCAAAAGTTTCTTAATTAATTCATTTATATTATGAATATTGTCTAATGATTTTTGGTCTAAGGAAATTAGTGTATTAATAAAGTTAGTTATAAGATCCTTAGTATCGTCCTTATCAAAGATAAATTCAATAATCTTTTCTTTTGTTTTGTCAGCAAAATCTCGAGCGTTTGAATCAACTTTTAAAATAAGATTTGTTAAAAAGTCTAATTTAGTTTTTACATACTCTTTTATTTTTGGAGATTTACGTATCTTTTGAACTAGACTAGGAATTTCTTTTTTGATAGACTCGCGATCAGAGGCATTTAAAATTGAAAATCCAACTTTAATTAATCTAAAAATATCATTTATATTTATCTTAATTCCCTCTTTTTTATTGAACTCAACAATTGTTTTATTCTTTGATTTTTCTTGCAAAGTAACAGATGGAGTAGCAAAAAGTAACTCTAGCTTATCAAAATTATTTATAACTAAAAGAATAATATTAGCTAAGTCATGCGAGTCTAATCCTGATAAGAATTGGTCTAACTTATCTATGTTTATTTTATTAAATATACTAATAAAGTCGAACGCACTATTAAAGTTATATTTCTCAAAATTGAATTGATATTGGTTAATATTTTTAACTAATAATTTAATAGCAGATTTAGTTATAGCATTGCTTATATTAAGATCTGGGAGTAAATTAATTGCCTTGTTAAATATTGCTTTTAGCGATTCTTTTTGGCCGTTTTTAAATTCAATGCCATTAAGTTTTTCGGCAACAAATTCAACTAAGAAATTAGCAATTGATTGCTTTAATTGTTCGCTTTCTTTTGATAATAAAATATCATTTAGAATTAAGTCTACCTTTTTAATTATCCAATCCTCGTTAACTATGAAGAAATTCTTAAATCAGCCTTCAAAAGAATCTACATTCTTTAGGACATCCTCAAGCAATAATTTTTCAATAATTTCATTGATATTTTGTGAAACAAGATCATTATATTTTAGATTAATAAGATCTTTCGTGTCTTTAATTATTGAAGTAAGAGCTCCTTTTGAATGTTCTCCTAAATTTAAATTAGATAAATTTATATTATCAAACATATTATTAATCAATTGTTTAGGATTAATATTTTTTAAAATAAATTCTAAAAACTCTTTTTTGCCTAACAATACTTTTAAAGTTTCTACAAGTTTTTTTTCACCTAGTGCTTTCTTGTCTTGTTTTATAATTAAAAGATCAAAAATTTGTTCTATATTTTCCTTATTAAAACTAAATGTTTGTTTAAGGGCATCACTCAATTTTTTTTGGAAATCAATATAACTTGATGTATCTGTTAATTCGCTGAGTTTTTCTTCCAAATTCTTCTTTAATTTATGGATTAAAGGATTATTTGGAATAGATTTTAATAATGATTTTAGGTAATTAAGTACTATTAGATCTTCATTGCCACTAAATTTTATGTTTACTTGTTGTTTTACTAAACTAATTAGATATCTGGCAATCACATCCAGCAATTCCTCGTCACCCAATATACGGTCTAAATTGGTTTTAATGAAATTTAATAAATTATTTGTTTTAACATTTTTAAATAATTTAATCGCAAGTTTATTTGCATCTAAAACTATTGGTTTGTCATCGGCAAATAAACTATTTAAAATCAAAACTAAACCTTGTTTATTTTCTTCGTTTAATAAAAGGCTATATGACTTGTTAATAATTAGACTAGCTAATAGTGAATAATCTCCTTTATTATTTAATATTTCCTTAATAACTGTCTGATTGCCATTTTTAAGAGATTTAGATAGTAAATCAGATAAGAATTTCTTAAAACCTTCATTTTCTTTTAGATCGTAGATAGCATCAACTAAATAAGGTATTAATTCCTTCTTATTTTCAGAAGAAAGTTTGTTCAATATCTTTTGAACTATACCTAAAATTTTTTCAACATTAATGTTTGGAATAGTTTTTTTAGTTGGTTCTTGCAATGAAGATGCTGTAGATTCATCATTTGTTGACTTCTCGTTCAAAGCAAAAAGATGCACAGCATTTAGAAGGAGAGTTTTTAATAATGTTTTTAGCTCATCTTTTGATATCTTGTTAATAAAGAAATCCTCAGATGCTTCAACAATTTTTATAATATCTAAATCATCAATAAAGTCAACAATTTTTGCTCAGTCATATTTATTAAAATCAATACCAAATTTCTTAATATTTGAAGTCATTGTATTTAATAAACTTTCGACCAATGGCCCAAATATTTTTTTATCCTTAACAAAGGCAATTGCTTTTTTGACTATCGATTTGATGTTTCCTTGTTCATTAACACTTAATTTTGTGTAATTAATTTGAGTAGAAATTAAATAAACAACTATATCAACAGTTTTTTGCTCGCTTTGTTGATTAACCAAAATAACATTGTTTATTATGTCTAAAATAAATTCCTTCAAAAATTCCTTATTTTCATTAATTAATAAGAAAAATAATTCATTTAAATTTTTTACATTTTTAATTTTTTCATTTGAAACTGAATTTTTAATTAATTCCTTAATTTTTGGATTTATCTTGTCATCTCATCTTTTAATTATTAATGCCAATACATTATTTAATAACCCTTTAACATCATCTCTAACATTTTGGGGCAGCTTTGCAAAATCAATCTTTTTAGGGATATCCGCAACATTTTTTTTAAGATTTAGCTTGTCAAGAATAAAATCAACATTATTTTCATTTTTTAAAAATATTGATAAAACATTAATAAATTTGTTAAATCCATCTTTTTCTTTTGTATTCTTTAGACTTAAGAAATCAAGAAACATTTGTATTGCACCGGGGTTTGTTGATTCAATCAAAAGATTGCTTAATTCTTCTTTTAGATATAAACCCAGCTTATCAAAAGTATCGATTTTTGATATATCAATTTTTTTAGTTATCTTCTTAAAATTATCAATAAAGTGTTTAAATAAGTTTGAATCCTTAATGTTTCTTAAAATGCTTTGTATATAAGTTTCGATCAGTTCTTTTTCAACATTGGTTAGTTTTACATTTAACGATGAATTAATGTATGAGGTAAGAACATTCACTAATAATTTAGTATTTTCCTTACTCGATATTTGTTGCAATAAAGTCTCTACTAATGTTATCAATCCATTTTCTTGTACTCTTTTTAAGGTTGAAACAACAAAAGCAAATAGTGAACTTTTGTCATATAGCTTACCATTATCAACAATGTCATTTACCAAAAATTTTAGCTTATCAATAATTATCTTATTATTAACTGATTTATATAATGAAGAATAACTAGACTTTACAAACTCTTCTATATTATTAAATTCGGGATTTGCTGATAGTATTTGTTTCTCATAACCTTGTTTTTTAATGAAATTAATTAATGGATGTATAACAACATAGTCCCCAAGCCTATCTAAAATTTGGTTAAATAAACTACCCTTTGCAGTGATATCGTCAATCAATAATGAAAATAAGTCTTTTATATAGTTCTTACCTGTTATATTCAAAATGTTATCAGAATTATTTGCAATATTTCTAAGCAATGTAAGCATAGCTTCTCTTGTTTGATCATCAAGCAAGTTACTTATATTATTTGAATTTATTATGTTTTCCGCTTGCACTAATCCAACTCCGAGATATTTTATTCCATTATAGTATTTATTAAGATCAATATTAGGCGTTCTAGGAACATTGCTAATTAGAGCAAAAAAGACACGATTATTTTTATTGGCATCCTTTGTATTAAATAGCAACCCCTTAACAAATGCTTTAATAAATGAATGTGTATCTAACAACTTATTATCTTTGTATGAATCGAGTGTAGTTTCTACAAAAAGATCAAGAAGTTCATATGAATACTTAAAATCCTTTAGATTTTCCACTGTTGTTTGAATGAAATATTTAATGTCATCAAGTCTTTCTTGCGGCACTCTATAAACATTTTTTAAGGAGGTTGCAATCTTATCAATAATCTCTTTTAGAGATCCCTTATCTTTGGTTATTCAATCAACAATTGCTTGAAATAGAGAAATAATTTCTTTCTTAGAGTCCCTCAAAATATCATTTATAAAACCATCAAAATTAGTATTAGCAAAATATAATTCGCTTTTGCTTAATAAATTATCCACTGCCTTATTAACAAGATTATCAAATTTTACAACTATATTTTTATCCATTGTTTTCTTATCTCATAATGGCAATAGCTCTTGTGGAAATAGTTGCTTAATAGATTTGTTTGAAAATAATATTTTAATTAATGAAGCTAAATTTTGTCTAATAAAAACCTTATTTTCGATTTTAGATAAATAGTTAGAATTTAATACTGATTTTAAGATTAAGTATATACTGTTTTTATCTTGAAATTCTTGCGTAAGAATTTTCCTAATTTCAGATGTTAAAGTATTTTGAGGAGATTTTTTTGCCAATAATTGTGAAACCTTGATATTTGCCTTATTAAGAAAGTGTTGAACATAAACTGAATCAAACAGCTGTTCAAATAATGAAACTATTAAATTATTTTTATGCTTAGATATCAATGAATTTATTAATTCATTAAATCATGTTTTTGCCTCTTTATCATTAATGCCAATAATTGAAAGAACGTTATCAATAAAAGTTTTAAGTTGTTCATTATTTAGCATTTTTATTTTACTACTAAATTCAGCCAAAACAGTTTGAGCAAAAACATTGCTTGATTCAGAAGCAATAAGACTACTATTTTTTGAATTTTTTTCAAATGGATACGGTTTCTTAAATGTATCTACATTATTTCCAACTACTCCAAAAATTAATGATTTAATTGTTGTTGCTTTTTTTATAAATGAAATTGCTTTATTGTGATTTGAAAATTCATTGTTGTTGAATAATGAATTATATTCTGTAATATTTGTAGACATTTTTGCAAATATGTCCTGCGCAAGTTTTTTATAACCGTTAACACTTGGAAAGATACTTAAATAATCAGTCGAAAATTGTTCAGCATTTTCATAAATGCTATTTTCAGATGAAAAACTATAATAGTTTAAACTCTCACTGTCGGCAATATTGCTAATTGTTTTATTCAATAAATCTGTTGTTGTTTTCAAAACATTATTTTGAAAATTACCTTGAATATTGATAGTATGAATTAAAGGCGCACTATATCCAATTAGATTGATATTTATATTAGGATTTATTTGTTTTATTTCCCTAACTATCTCTGTATAATTTTTTGACAATTGTGCAATTCTTGCTGAAATAATTTTATTATAGCCTACAATAAATTGATTTTCTTCTTTTTTATCTTTAAATTGTCTTAATACTAATGACAAAATTTCATCTTTCTTAAAGATATCATTAAATCCTAATGAAATGGTTATAAAATTTGATTCTTTAATATTACTAATAACCTTTTCACTATTCAAATTAGCATTATACAAACCTAATTTTTTATTTAGATTTATTACCTCATTAAATTCATTTAAATTGCTAGTATTGATTGGTTTTAATAAATGCAATCAAGCATCAGTAGTAGAATAAGATAAACCCAGATTTTCATATCTATTTAATATTGTTTCATCATCATTAATTAGCGAGATTGAATTAGCTAAATATGAGGCATATGAAATTCCGTATACTTCATTATCTTCTTTGCTAAAAAAGTTATTACTATGAGCATTAAAACTATTATTATTTCCAGCCGCATAATCATCACCGATGGCAACATAATTTATTTTTCCGCTAACTGGTTTTTGAATATTTTTCTTTTGAATTTTAGGTTTTGCTTGATCTGGTGCTTTTTTATTATCACAAGAAATAGAAGTAATTGGGATTACTAATCCAAGTGATAAACCAACAGTTATTTTAGTAACTTTTTTAATCATTTCTTTCGTTTTCATGAGAAACCTCCTAACCAATCGATACATCTTCATAGATATATTGATAGTATTCTGGTGCTTTTCTTCCTCGACCAAATATTTTGATAGTCTGAGGAATACCAAATTGCCCAATTATCATGATAAAAATAAGACTTAATTTGCCAGCAATATGCAAGTTGTGTGAATTTGAAGATAGTCCTGTTGTCAAACCAGTATTGCCAAAAGCTGAGCATGCTTCAAATGTTGCAAAAATAATTGGATAATTAACATCACCAATTTGTTTAGTTTGAGTCGGAAGAGTTGAATAACTAACAATTGATACAATAAATATCAAGACAATAGATAGAGTAAAAACATTGACTGCTTTAATAAGAGTTTCCTTACCAATTTGTCTCTTAAAGGCGTTAATTCTACTGCGGCCAGTCATCATTGTAACTATGCTTAGAAAAATAACTGCTATTGTTGTATTCCGAATACCACCTGCAGTTGAAACTGGTGAAAAGCCGATAAACATAAGGATGCTATGTAATAAAACGGTTGAGTGTGTAAAATTATAGTAATTTACAGTTGAAAAACCAGCAGATCTAGTTGAACTAACTTGAAAGTATATAGCAAATAGTTTGTCGCCCACAGTTCCATATTCCTTTTGATATCAAAAAGTAGTTTCTGATTTAGAACTATATTCCAATATAACACTTATGCTAAAACCTAATACAGTAGTAATTAGATAAGTTATTATTGTAAATTTAGTGAATAAATTAAATCTATGATGTGGTTGGTCTAACTTGACTGATTGAATTTTTTTTCATATATCATAGATCACCGGGAAGCCTATTCCGCCAATCAAAAAGGTTATTATTGTCACTATTTGAAAAGCATAATCATTATAAAAAGGTTGTAAACTCTTATTTCCAAACAAGTCAAATCCCGCATTATTTATTGAGCTAATCGCATGAAAAATTCCATACTTTAATGATTGAAGAAAGTTATTATATGGTATCTCATTAGCCTTCAAAACGACTTTATTATTAAACAATAAAGGGCTAGTTTCTTTTAACTCTTGTGTTATAAAATTTAAATTTGGTCTCAAATATAAAAGCATTGTAAAGATAAATGAAGCAACAGCAGTTGTAATAATTAAGAACGAAATTGCTATCTTAATCATCTTTCTTGTTTCACTAACAGTTATAGAACCTCTTTCTGTTTGAGAAACCATATTGCTAAAGATGTTAGATCTCAAACCCAATATAGATTGAAAAATGTAAATCTTAAATGTAAATATTCCAATTCCACCAACAACCATACTTAAGGCAATCAAAAACTGGCCAAAGGTATTAAATGTATCGGATGTGACTAATGGCGTTAGCCCGGTGTCGCTAAATGCTGATGAAGATACGAAAAGTGCATCTATATATTTAACTGGTTCCTTTATATCGGCCTTATGGGATATGTTTCAGAATAACAAAAGTGACATAAGAATAGTAAATAAGATATATATTATAAAAATATATCTTACCACCCCAAGCTTACGTAAAAATCTTAGGAAAATATTAGTTTTTTTAGGTATATGATGCTTTTTTATCATTGCTATATTATATAGCAAAAGGTAAAAAAATATATTTTTGGTGAAATTGACTAAAAAAATTTAAATGTTAAAATTTAAAAAGGCAACTTAAATTTAAAAGAAAAATTTAATAATTTATATCTGCAGACAACTAGATTGAATAGTTCAATCATTTGCTAGGGTTATCTTTTTGAAATTACTTTACTTTATTTAAATATAAAAGTCTTAAAATTTATTAGTATATGATTTTGTAATCATCAAAATAGTTTAGGAGAAAATATGAAACTTTTTAAAAAGGCAAGGGAAATTTGTGTAATCGGCATTGGCCGTTTTGGTCAAGCGGTTGTAAGAAAACTTCTTTTAGATAGAACGAACAATATTCGATTAGTACTAATTGACCAAGATGAAAAACACCTTCTACCATTTAAAGATGAAGTTGAAAACATTTACGTCGCTGATTGTGCTGATAAAAAAACTCTTGAATCAATTAATGTTAAGGAATTTGATGTCGTTATCGTTGCGACATCAGACAACATTGAAATTGTTGCAGCGCTGGCAGAAATAGGTGTGCAAACAGTAATTGCAAGAGCATCAAATTCTCGTCATTCACGTGTTTTAAAACAAATTGGTGTCAAGTGAATCGTTTCTCCAGAAGAAGAAGCAGGAACAAAAACAGCTATTCTAGTTTCAGATAATGCTTTGACAAATTTTTCGGAATGTATTACTGAAATTCAAGATGGGTTTGTTAGCTCAAAAGTCGGGATTAAAAATCATGAAATAATTGGCAAGAAAATTAGAGAAACAGAATTTAGAAGCAAATACTCCGTATCAGTTTCATTAATTCAAAGAGGCGAAAGTTGATTTCTTCCTAGCGGCGACTTTGAAATAGAAAATGGTGACCTAATTACGTTTATTGGTAAACTTGAAGATATTATAAGAGTGACGGAATTTTGTACCAAATCAAAATAATCTAAATAAAATAAGGAGAAAATATAAAAATATGTCAGAAATTAATTTTGAATTAATTAACAAGTTTGAAGAAAATTATGAAAATAATATAAATAACAAAATTATTGAATCAGCCATTTTTAAAAATGGATTAAAACAAAGCTCAATAAACAATGAGGCAATAAAAAAACATAATTTTGTTTTTTCTCATGAAACAAAAGTAGGGAATATTACTAATCAAAAAGCATCAGGAAGATGTTGAATTTTTGCTGGCTTAAACTCTATTAGAACTAAACTAATGGAAGAATTTAATGTTGAATCATTAGAACTTTCACAAAACTATATTCATTTCTTTGATAAATTAGAAAAGGCAAATTTCTACTTAAATTGAATTGAAAATGAAGGACTAAAATTAGAGAATGAAGATCGCCTATTTAGATATTTTAATACTAACCCAGTTTCAGATGGTGGCTATTGAGATTTCTTTACAAATCTTATTAAGAAATATGGAATTGTAACAAAAGATGCAATGAATGAATCATTTAGTTCTGAAGCCACGAGTGAAATGGTAGAACAAATTAATTGAAGATTAAAGGCTTATACTGCTAAGATGAGACAAACATTTTTGCAAACAAATGATTTAAATAAAGTTTCTTTACTAAGAGAAAAAGCACTAGAAGATGTTTATAACATTTTAGTAAAATCATTAGGTAAACCACCAAAGGAATTCAAATTCGAATATATGAATAAGGATAAAAAATATGTATCATTAGATAAAATGACGCCAGTTGAGTTTTATCAAAAATACCTAAGCAAACATATTGAAACAAAAATCACTCTTGTATCTGATCCGAGAAATAAGTTTCCACATAATTCTGTCATCCAAGCCCCTCTATGCAATAATATGGTTGGCGGTACTCCCTTAACAATGATTAATATTGATATCGAGATAATGAAAAAAGTTATGATTAATCAAATTAAAGCAGGGGACCCAGTATGATTTGGATGCGATGTTTCTACATTTGGAAATAGAGAGGGCATTCTAGATTCCGAACTTTACAATTTTGATCTAACATTAACAAAAACGCCAGACTTCTCAAAAGCTGAAAAGTTCGAATCAAGAGCTTCAGTAATTGCTCATGCAATGAATATGGTAGGAGTAAACCTAGATTCCCAAGGAAAAGCAATTAATTGAAAGGTCGAAAATAGTTGAGGAAGCGATCGGGGATC
Source organism: Mycoplasma sp. 2575 (assembly GCF_053851635.1). Lineage (NCBI taxonomy): Bacteria > Bacillati > Mycoplasmatota > Mollicutes > Mycoplasmatales > Mycoplasmataceae > Mycoplasma > Mycoplasma sp. 2575. The sequence continues at coordinate 20,410 of NZ_JBSQBB010000005.1, read as the reverse complement.
AAAAGGTTTTTGGTCAATGAGCGACCAATGATTTACTGATTATAATTACATGGCTATTGTTGATAAAAAATATTTAGATAAAGAAATAATTGAATCATTTAATAAACCTATTTTTACGATTTCTCCATTTGATCCACTATGTGATGAATAATTAATAGCAAAATACCAGTTTAATAGCTTGGTATTTTTTTCCTTTTGTAATCATAATATTTATTAATTAAATTATAATTAATAATTATTTATTAAGGAGTTTTATGATTTCAATTGATATGGCTAAAATTAATAGGTTTATAAATATATCCACCAACGCCATTAAAAAAATTTTACACCCAATTGAAATTGAAGAATATTTAAAAATCAGCGACTCTAAAAAACCAATATTTTTAGCAACCAGATGAGCATTAAAAGAGTGCATATTCAAAATTGACAATTCAATATTTAGTTTTAAAAACATACTAATCAAAAAAACGAATGCTGGAAGATATACATATGCCAATTACCAATTATCTACAACTAGTGAAGATGGTTATGTTGTTGCTGTTGCATTTAAATCCTAAAAAATAAAACAAGGAGAAAAACTTATGACACTAAAAACAAGAAAATTTCTTAGATTTATTCCTTTACTACACAACTTTGTGAGACTTTTGGCAAAAGCAAAAAGAAATAGAGCAATGCCAGATTATTATAAAGACGTGGAAAAACAACATTTTATCCACAAATATAGTTCAAATATTTTGCGACACCTGAATGTCGAGGTTGAAGTTGAAGGATTTGAAAATATTCCAAGTGGGCCTTGTTTCTTAACGCCTAATCATTCAACTTATCTAGATCCTTTAATTATTGCTTCAGCTTTATGAAACCATGGTAATGGCGAAAGAAAATCAAAACCAATGACATTTGTTGCTAGAGAGGAAGCTAAACAAAAGAAATCAATTTACAAAATTAGCCAACTAATTAGCACCTTTTACATAAATACACAAAAGCCAAAGGAAGCGTTAGCAATTCTAAGAGATTTTGGACAATATGTTAAAAAACACCAAACTTGTGGTGTTATTTTCCCTGAAGGCACTAGAACAAGAGATGGCAAGATAGCTCATTTTAATAGTGGTGTATTTCTAACAGCTCAATCAACCTACATTCCCCTTGTACCAGTAACAATAAATAACGCAGCTAATGCTCTTGATAATAAAAGACAAGGAAAGCTTGTCGTTAAGGTAATTTTTCACCCTTCAATAAAACCTCAGCAATTTCAAACACTAGATAAAAAAGATTTTGCTAACTGAGTTAAAAATATTGTTTCAAGCAAATATCAAGATCAAAATATCTCATCAGATGAAACCATAAAAAATACTTTTACAAAAAGAAAATAGAGAATAATCAATATTATGAACCATACAAACACACCAAAATCAGGTAAATTATCTTCAGAAGATGACAAAAAAATAAGCACAAGTACCGAAAGCGATAAACATATTTTTAAACTTTCTAATTTTGATGGTCCACTTGACCTTTTAGTAACACTAATAAGAGAAAAGAATATTAGTATTTTTGAGGTAGATTTAATTGAATTGACTGCTCAATATTTAGAAATTATTAAACACATAGAAAGTTATGAAATTGATCTTGCATCAGAATATTTAGTTATGGCTGCAACACTAGTTCAATTAAAAGCAAGGATGTTATTACAAGACCCGGAAGCAGAAGAGGAAATCAAACAAGAAAAGAAAAGATTGCTTGAACAAATTGCGGAATATGAAAAGTTTAAGGAAATTTCCTCAATATTAAAAAAACAAGAAGAACAAAGACAAAACTTGTTTTCAAAAGAACCAGAAGAAACCGAGGAATTTGTTAAAGAAGTTGATTCAACAATTCTTGATGGACATTCTAATAGCTCGAAGTTAGTTATAACATTAAGAAAAATGTTTGAACGAACATATTCGGAATTAATTAGAAATATTACTATATCAACAGTTGCTGTAAATCCTGAGGATCAAAAAAAGAGAATAATCAGTCTTTTTGTTAATAAAAATGAGGTTATGTTTAATGAGATTTTTAATGTCCCAACAATAGGCCATTTTGTCATAACAATGTTGGCCGTTTTGGATCTTGCAAGACAACAAATTGTTATTTTAGAACAAGATGTTGATGAAGGTATTATCAAATTTAAAAAAGGAATAGAATATGAAGAATAAAATAATTGAAGCACTACTATTCGTTCAAGGAAGTGAAGGATTAAGTTCGGAACAGGTGAAAGATATTTTTAAATTAAACACCATCCAAGAAGGCAGAAAAATATTAAGAGATTTCAAGACTTTTTTTAATAACCAAGATCATGGTATTAAGGTTTATGAATTCAATGATGTTTATAAATTTCTTACAGTTGAGGCTGTAAAGGAATATATATCTGAACTAGTTACAATTGTCAAGAAACAAAGACTTTCAAATGCAGCTATTGAAGTAGCTGGAATTGTTGCATATAAACAACCAGTAACTCGTTCAATGATTTCAAACATTAGAGGTGTTGTTAGTGACGGAATTGTTGCAAGTTTATTAGAAAAAGGAATTATTGAGGAGGTAGGTGTAGCTCAAACCCCAGGTAATCCCATCATTTATGGAATAACTAACAAATTTTATGATTATTTTAAAATTAAAACACTAGCTGAACTTCCTCCTTTTCCTGAATTTAGCCGCTACTCGAATATCGAAGAAGAAATGGCTGATGAAAATTTTGACTTATTTGATTCTCAAAGAGTCGACGCATCCAATAATGAATTATTTGTAGAGGAAACATATAATGAATAAATTTAGAGCAAAAAAAGATGATGTGGATCGTATTCTTTATAAATACATATTAAAAGTATGTGACAATGTCCCGAAATCACGAATTGAAAAAATTTTTCGTGAAAAAGACATAAGAGTAAATGGAGTTAAAACTAACGATAAACAATATAAATTACAGTTAGACGATGAAATTATTGTTTATGGAATTTCTGAAATTCAAAAACCAAAAAAGAGAAATACTGCAAATATTAATTTTAAAGTTATATATGAGGATAAAAATATTTTAATTGTTGATAAAGCAATAAACATCGCAATGCATTCAGAAGAAAATTGCCTAGATGACCAAGTTCATAAATATCTAAATTTTAAAAAAACTTCTTCTTTTGTACCGGCTTCAATCGGCCGAATTGATAAAAAAACTAGTGGCTTAGTGGTATATGCAAAGAACTATAAAACCTTAGTAGTTTTTGATGAGTATCAAAAATATTTTGAAAAAATTTATCAATTTGTTGCAGACTTTAACGAAGAAAAGCTTGACATAACTGTACGCCTTGAAAAAGATATTAAAAATGAAAAAATGCGAGTAAATCCAGATTTTGGAATAAAAGCTAGAACCATCTTCTTCAAGGAAGGAAACCGTAGTTACGCTCAAATTGTTACAGGAAAAAAGCACCAAATCAGGGCTACTCTTGAATATCTAAAATCTCCAATTTTGGGAGATACTAAATATGGTGGAAAAAAAGCAAAAAGATTATATTTGCATTCATATTCAATAAAATTTCAAAATTTACCTGATGAATTTAATGAATATAATAATCAAATTTTTATATCTCAACCGCGTTGATAAAAAGGACCAAAAATGAACGATGAAGAACTAAAAACAATAGCAAATAATTTATTACTAGACCCATCTGATGAAGTTATTAATATGGCCAAAAAATTATTAGACTCAATTAACCAATCGCTAACTGATCTTGACGAAATAAATCTAGCCAATATAAAACCGTTATCGCATATCAACGAATCTAAAATTTCTTTTAATGATTTAAGAGACGACGAAATATGTGATTGCACTAAAATTGACAAAGAAAAACTTCTTAAAAACGCATATAATAGCAATGAAGATCTAGTTATTATGAAAAGAGTTGTTCATGAAGAATAAAAATATTCAAAATATAATTGATAAATTATTACAAGATGATAATAATGCTATATCCTACATTTTCAAAGATGCTAAATTAAATGATAGTAGTCTTCCACTATCCAATACAATATACACAATAAAAGATAACTATGCTGACATAAATGTTGAATGTAAAGCCTCGAGCTTGTTTTTGCACAATTTCAGACCTGGATATAAAGCTAGTGTTATTAAATTGCTCGAAGAAAATGGGTCAACATGTGTTGCTAGAACAAATCTTGATGAATTCGGTCTCGGGGGATCGGGGGAATATTCTGCCTTTGGTTTAATAAAGAATCCTTTAAATAAAGAATATCTAGTTGGTGGATCATCGTCAGGTGCTGCTGCCACTTTTAGTAAAGATATCGACTTTGCAATTGGTTCAGATACCGGAGACTCTGTACGAAAACCTGCTTCAAATATCGGTGAGATTGGATTTAAACCATCATATGGAGCAATTAGCAGATATGGACTTTTTGCATTTGCCTCTTCATTAGATACTGTGGCTTATTTTACACACAACATTAAGGACCTAATAAAATTATCATCAATATTGTACAAGCAAGATCTAAAAAATGATTTAACTTCAATTGATCTTAGCTTTAAATATGATGAGATTAAGGAAGAAAAGCCAAAATCTATTGCCTATTTAGATTGTTTTGATAAACTTAATCCAGAAATTGCTAAATCATACAAAAACTTTCTTAATGTGATGGAAAAAGATGGAATTAAACTAATTAAAATTAAAGAAAATATAAAGCTTCTTAACTCAATAGATGTAGTTTACAAAATAATTGCCTTTTCAGAAGCATCTTCAAATCTCGCCAATCTTACTGGTGTTTCCTTCGGATTAAGAGAAGAAGGCAAGGATTGGATTGATACATTCAAAAAAACCAGATCAAAATATCTGGGCAAAATGGTTCAATCACGTCTAATTCTAGGATCTTTTTTTCTCAAAGCCAATAATCAAATTAGATACTTTGTAAAAGCCAAAAAGATGCGAAGAGTCTTGGTTGAATATTTTGAAAATATTCATAACACAGCTGATGTTTTTGTTTATCCTGCCTCTAATGATGTTGCTCCCAATATTAAAAATGGGTCAAAATATAAATCATATTTAGATTTTATTTTAACTTATGCAAATCTAGTTGGGAATCCATCATTAACAATGAAACTTGGTATTGATTTAAAAAACCATTTACCATTTAATATTGCTTTTGATACAAAAAGAAATAATGACAAAAAGTTATTTAGCCAAGCATTATATTTTGAAAAAAAACTAGGAGAAATAAATGGATAAAAATTGAGAATTAGTTATTGGTATTGAAATACATATTGAACTTAATACAAAAACCAAAATGTTTTCATCACAACCTAATCTTTATACATCCAACCCTAATATTTATGTATCGCACATTGATTTAGCATATCCTGGTTCATTACCGATCGTAAATAAACAGGCCATCATTAAGGCAATAAAATTGGCAAAAGCTTTAAATATGGAAATCGACCATAATATTCGTTTTGATAGAAAAAACTATTTTTATCCAGATTTAACAAAAGGCTACCAAATTACACAACAATTTAATCCAATTGGCAAAAATGGAAAAATAAAAATTAAAGTCAATAATGAATGAAAAGATATTGAGATTGAGAGAATTCACCTAGAGGAAGATACAGCTAAATCTCTTCATGAAGGCAATCAAACCTTACTAAACTACAATCGTTCAGGTGTTCCGTTAATCGAGATTGTCTCTAATCCAGTTCTTCATAGTGCTAAAGAAGCGGTCGCATATGTTGATGCAATAAGAAAAATTGTGCTAGCTCTTGACATTTCCGATGCCAAAATGAATGAAGGTAGCTTAAGAGTTGATTTAAATATCTCTGTTAGAAAAAAAGGAACTAATAACCTAAACACAAGAGTTGAAGTAAAAAATTTAAACTCAATTTCTAATATTGAAAAAGCAATAGAATATGAATATAATTGGCAAACATCATGTTATGAAAGCGGCCAAACTTTCTCGCAACAAACAAAAAGATTTGATGAATCTAAACTAAAAACTATAACAATGCGTTCAAAATCTGACTCAATTGATTATAAATATTTCCCAGATCCCAATATCCCTTGTATCGAACTAAAACCAGAATTTGTTGATAGCATTACCATTGAAGAACTACCATATGAAAGAGAAATGCGTTATCTAAAATATGGGTTAAATAATGTTCAAATTATGCAATTAATTGAAAATATGGAATATGCAAGTTTCATTGATATGCTCAACACAACAGATTTTAAGAAGAGCGTGAATATTTTCTTTGCCGAAATCGTTTCATTTCTAAATCAGAATAATTTGTCATTATCAAAGCTAAAACTAAATATTGATGTTATGTCAAAAATCATTCAATATACAATAGATAAAAAAATACAAAAGACCAGCATAAAAACCATCCTAAGTATTCTAATTAATCAAAACGAAAACAATGATATTGATGAAATAATTAAACAAAATAACCTTTTCATTGAACACAAGGAAATTTCATTAACAGATATTATTAAAGAAATTTTAAATGAATTCCCAACTTTAAACAAAGAATTTGAAATAAATTTCAACAGAGCTTCAAAATTTATGCTTGGCCAAGTAATGAAAAAAACTGCTGGGAAAGCAAATGCAATTGAGCTAAGCCAAATAATTAAGGATCTTTATGAAAAAAAGGAATAAAAACTTACTCCAGACCGGTTGAAATAATGATAAAAACCAAGAAAAAAAACTAAATAATAATGCTAATTCTATTTCAGCAAAACAAGTAATAAAAAATAAAAATAAACAAAACTTTTTTGAAAAGGCTTTAAAGGCGATTATATACGGGATTCTCTTTGTTGCTATTCCAAATTACTTGCGAAGTTCGAAAGTAAAAGGAAAAGAAATAGTTAGATCGACATATGCTAAAATAAACTCAAATGAATTTGCCTTTGTTCCAACAGGATACGCAATGTACCTTTTTCTTTCATTTATACCGACTCTAGGTTTAGTTATGGGAATTATTGGAGCAATAAATTCTCAGTTAGAGATTGTTATCAAAGTCACAATTCTAGGCCAGCTAATTCCCGGTATTGAAAACGTTATTCCGGCATTTTCAGAAATTTGAAGTAGCCCAGGCGGAATTGCTGCATTTATTTTTCTTACCATATCTATATTGTGAATATCATCAAAGGGCTATAGCAAATTTATTTGATCATTTGATGCTCTATACGAACAAAAAACTTCATCCTCAATGTGGAGAACACGAATCAAGGGATTTATAACAAGCATAATTATCACAGTATTACTCGTAGTTTTTTTATTAGTTACATCAGCTTTTCTTAACTTTATATTAAAGAATGTATTTAGTATTAATGTTGATCACACAACAACACTTAAAATGTTACCCTGAGAATTTCAACTTATTTTTTGAATTCCAACAGTTTTATTTTTACCCATAATAACATATGTAGCATTTTTATTTTTCTTTAAATTTGCACCTAACTTTAAACTAAAATTTTCACATGTAAATCCCGGCGCACTAATAGTAACAGTGCCAACTACCCTATACATTTTAATTTTTGGATCTCTAACCTCAGTATTTGATTATAAGAAATTTGGTGTTGTCGCATCATTTATGTATATCATTTTATTGCTAAGTGTTATGTCATATTTTATCTACACTGGCGTAATAGTTAATTCTAGCTTTTATAAAACTTTTATTAATTTACCCATTCTCGAGAAAAATAAGTGATTTTCAAGAAAATATTAGCAAAGCATAACCATACTTTATAAGTAGTTTCAGAATATAATAATATAATTATTATTAAAAAGATAGCGAAGGAAAGGCATGAATTCAAAGTTACCAGGCGGCTTGAGTCATTATATTAGATGGCTAAGATCACAAACAAATATTTCATTCAAAAAATGAAACCCAAAAAGAATTGCCTTTGTGGGTGTTTTAATTGCTATCTCTGTTGTTTTCTTTCTAATTTCAGTAAGAATTTTACCAATTAGCGCCCTACCATCATTTAAATTTGGTTTTATAGGCCTACCAATAAAAATTACAGGCTTTATTTTCGGACCGTTTGTCGGAATGATCACAGGAGTATTGGCAGATTTCATTTCATTTGCTCTAGTTCCTACATATTATAGTTTCTTATATACTATTGCAGTGGCTATTGCTGGATTTATTCCAGGAATAGCATCATATTACTTTTTTAACATAAATGAACTTTTCTTTTCAAGAAACTACCGAATATATAAATATAAGCAAATTGTAGAATTTTTTAAAATTCAGTTTGCTGAAGCACTAGCAAAAGGGAATTCTGAAGATTTACAATATTTTTCAGAAAAAATTGCATTCTATGAAGTTAAAATCATTATTTTAGAGAACAAGCCAAGACCTACGGCAATGATGAATTTCTCATTTATTTCTACTTTAGTGCTATTATCCTTGCAAATTTTAATCATTGTAACTATATTTTCTAAACTTGACAATTCAATATTCGAACACAATCGTTTTGTTAAAAATAAAACATTTTATATTCTACTAACGACATCTGGTTTTATTGGAATGATTTTATTTGTTGTTATATATCGCCTTTTTGTGAGAAAAAAATACCAAACGTTCCTTGAGGTTATGGCTATTATTTCATTTAGCGCTCTACTAGAACTGGCAAACACCGTGTTACTCGCATGAGCCGATACTCAAACATTAAAAACTGATTTTTGAGTTAATTTTACTGGCCAAACATTAACGGGTCCTGTTAAGATTTTCTTTAATCTAGCTGTCATACTTGCAACATATAGAGTTGTTGCATCGCTAGTTAAAACAAAGGAAGGTGACAGATTCTAATGAATAAGAAAAAAATTACTGGTTTTAGAGTTCAAGAACTAAAAAAAATAAATAAGATCAAAAAAAACAATTATTACTCATTCGAATATCTTATTAATGATTTAAATTTTAAGCTTTCTAAAAGCAGTATTTTAGGCATTATTGCTGATAATATTCAATCTAAAAAAAACATTTTCAATCTCTTGATAGATAGAGATAATAAAATCAAAGATTTTCAAGGATTTATCGAATTTAAACAAGATGATGAAAATTTCTATATGATAGATTCAAACCAAAATTTCCGTGATAATCTTGCATATGGCTTTGAAAGCGATGAGCTATTTGAAACAAAATCAGAAGAAACTGTTTTTGCTTATCTGAAAAACTATATAAAAGAAAATAAAGTTACTAGCTCATTTAATAATATCTTTAAAAATAGTTGAAAAGATGTCTACCAAGATTCGAGATACCATTTTAGATTAGAATATTCTAAAACAAATTACCAACTTCAATACTCATTAGAACCATTAGTAAATGAATTAAAATTAATACTCTCAAAAAATAATGCGCAAAATCTTAATAAATTAAATCAAAATGACCAAATTTTACTAATGCAAAATCTCTCAGGCATTATTCATAATATCGCAAAAAATATACAAAATCATGAGCAATCCTTCTTTACATATATAGAGCAAACAATAAAGAACTATGTTTCTGGAAAGTCGTTAATGCAATATAATGAATATAAAGAAGCCAAAACTAATTATCTTGAAATATGTTCCAAAAAAGACATAAACTCAAATCATGGTTTTAAAAGTAAATTACTAACTAAGATAAAAAAAATAATAGACAAATTAAAAGAAAAAAAACAAGTTAAAAAGGAAAATAATAAATATTTTTCTAGATTAAGAAAAAGCTTCAGCAGTGAAATTCTCTTAAATAAATTTCATTTAAAAACAAATCTTAAAATTGATTCTTTTAATCACTATTATGGTAGATATTATATTAATAAAATAATACAGCGTTTTTTAACAAAACATTTCTTTCTAATTTCGCTTCTAAATCGCACCTCCCTACTTTCGTTTATTGATGATTTATATGATTTGAGAAAAAATATAATCAATGAAATTAGTTTATTAGGAACTTACTGAACTAGAACACAATTAAAAAAGCAAATAAAATTAATTGCTAATTCAATGATAACCAACAATTTTAGTTCATTTATCGAAAGATTTAAATCGCTAAAAAATAAAAAAAATCATTCCCCAAGCTTATTACTTGTAGACAAAGAAGACAATAATGAGAAAACTAGTGATTATATTGATATTTCAACAATCAAGGAATACGAGTATAAGTTTGAAGAAAAACAAGCAGAATTTCATTGAAATGTTGAAAATATCGGTAAAAGTATTAGGGATGAAACAAAAAATTACAATTCGAAATTAGCAAATGTTTTTCAAAATAATATAGAAAATGCCAAAAAAATATTTAAAAATATAAAAGAATTATTAACCAACCTCCACTCATTAAATAAAATTGAATTTGAAGAAGATTTTAATCAAGAATTAACCTTTTTGAATCCTTTTTTAAGAGCATTTTTTAATCTAAAAGAATTAAACTTCTTACTTAATAATCTTTTTAATCAGTTTCTAATCTATAAAAGAATTTTTGAAACAAGCGACGCTGAAGAAGCGATGAAAAGAATTATTTTTAAATCCAATATTTATAGAATCCTTTTAAATGCAAACCTTTCACTAGACAAACTTACAATGAAATTGTCTTATCTTTCTAAGGATGAAAAAATTGCTCTTGAGCTAAGTAAAATTTTAATCAACAATCCAAGCTTAATTGTAATCGGAAACAACATTGATAAAATTGATGCTAAAAACCAAATCGAAGTACTTAATAAAATAAATGAATACATTCTTGAAAATGAAGCCATCGGGATTTACTTATTAAGTGATATAAAAACGGCCAGTAAGTTAACAACAGATTTGCAAATAATGATAAACTCGCGAATTATTGAGAGAGGTAAAACAAACATTGTTGTAGACAACCCGATAAATCCGGTTGTTAAAAAAATGTTAGACAAAAAAGATGATTACCTATTATCTAACTATGAAGAATTTATTGATAATATTGATGAAATTGAAAATATTTTTGAATATGAAATTGAACCAGATCATTATATAAGTTGCAAGTGAAATCAATTATCTAAATGAATAAACAAAGATAACACTCAGAATAAAAAAATAAGAGATATTTTTTCATTTGATCGCTCATTAAATAAGAATGAAAAAGCTATTAAGGATAAAAGAAATTACGATGAGGAGAAAATTATTGATTTCAGTATACAAAACATTGCTACAAATTTAGGAGATAACATGGATAAGAATTTTAATCACAAACTCGTTGAACAAGGACGCCATCAAAAGTGAATAGATATGAAAACCTTTTCAACACATGATATCAAAAAACCTCCTTTTACAATAATTTTACCGCCTCCAAATGTAACTGGAAAGCTTCATATCGGGCACGCCTTAGATACATATATTCAAGATACAATTATTAGATATAAAAAAATAAAGGGATTTGATGTTATGTGAGTGGCTGGTAAAGACCATGCAGGCATCGCAACACAAGCCGTTGTTGAAAAAAGATTATCAGAGAGCGGAAGAAATAAATATCAACTAGGACGAGAAAAATTTATTAAAGAGATTTGAAAATGAAAAGATGAATATTCGCAAAACATTAATGACCAATGAGCAAAACTTGGATTAGCACTTGATTATAATAGCGAACGATTTACTCTTGATAAGGATGCATCGGAAGCGGTTGCAAAAGTCTTTATTGATATGTATAATAAAGGATTGATTTATCGTGATACAAAAGCAATTTTGTGGGATCCAAAGCTAAAAACCGCATTATCTAATATTGAGGTAATACCCACTGAAACTAATCAAAAAATGTATTACATTAAATATCCATTTAAAAATGATAAGAATAATTACTTGCTTGTAGCTACCACCCGTGTTGAAACAATGTTTTCCGATGTTGCAATTGCCTTAAATCCAAATGATGAACGTTTTAATTCACTAAAAAATAAAACAGTAATTCATCCATTAACAAAAAAAGAAATTCCAATTATTAGTTCAGAAAATATTGATCCCAATTTTGGGACAGGGGCGATGAAAGTTTCAGCTCATGCTATTGATGACATTGAAATTATCAAAAACTATGGTCTTAGCATCAACGAGTGTATTAACGATGATGGTTTAATGAACTCATTAGCGAAGGAGTTTCAAGGTTTAGACCGTTTCGAAGCAAGAATAAAAATTGCGCAATATCTTGAAACAAAAGGTTTTATTTACAAGACAGAAAATATTATTTCAAATATTGGTTATAGTGAAAGAACCAAAGAACCAATCGAAATATTAGTAAAACCACAATGATTTGTGAAAATGAATTCACTTTCAGAACAACTTCTAAAAAATCTAGATTCTATGGAAGGTGTAAAAATAATACCTAAACGATTTAAGGATAATCTAGTCAAATGAATGGAAAATGTTCATGATTGAACAATTAGCAGACAAATTTGGTGAGGTCATAGAATTCCGGTATGATACAAAGGCAACGAAATTAAAGTACAAACTGAAAAACCTGGTAATGAATGAATTCAAGATAGCGATGTTTTAGACACTTGATTTAGCTCAGCATTAGCGCCTTTTGTATTTTTGGGCTGACCACAATCATCAGAAAAATTAAAAAGATACTTTCCTACAAATTTATTAGTAACGGGATATGACATTATCTTCTTTTGAGTATCAAGAATGTATTTTCAAAGCCTAGAATTTATGGACAAGATACCATTTAAAGAGGTTTTATTACATGGGTTAGTAAGGGATTCACACGGACGCAAAATGTCTAAATCACTTGGAAATGGTATTGACCCTATTAAGGTTATTGACGAATATGGATCAGATGTTTTGAGAATGTCTTTAATATTTAATTGCACACCTGGATTAGATATTAATTTTGGAGATGAAAAAATTCAAAGCGCAAGGTTATTTATTAATAAAATTTGAAACATTGGTCGCCTAATAAAAAATATTCCTATTAATATTAAAAGCGAGTTGCAATATGAAAAATTAGACAATTTCGATAAATGAATATTACTAGAATTTTTAAAAATGACATCTAAAATTGATGAAGCAATGAAAAACTATGAATTCACCGTTGTTTATAAACATATTCAAGAATTTATGATCAATAAATTTTCATCATGATATTTAGAGTTTTTAAAATTCAAAAAAAATGATTATTTTATTCATTATTTATTTAGAGAAATCTTAATAATGCTTCAACCATATATGCCTTTTGTTACAGATTATTTGTTTCAAGAAATATACAACGAGGAGCTTTGGGATAATGCACTTGCCAACTACACAATTGAAGATACATTTAATTCAAATGAAATAAACAACCTAATCGAACTAATCACTACGTTTAGAAAATATCGTGAAGAAAAACAAATATCTAAAAACATTACATTAAACTACTTTATCGAAAACTTCGATATTTCTGAAAATCAACAACTAATAATCTTTAAATTGTCAAATTTTGTTATTGGCGAAAATAATGACTTGTCTATTCAAACCTCCTTTGCCAAGGTCTTCATTAAACAAAGCAAAGAAGATAAGGAAAATGAAATTATTGAACTTAAAAAGTTAATTGAAAAAACGAAAAAAGAAATAGAATTTAATAAAAGTTTTATTAATAACCCAAACTTTATGAAAAATGCTAGTGAGGATAAAATTAAAGAAAAACAAGAAAAACTAGCACTACACCAACGAAATTTAGAAGTATATGAAGAAGAATTAACCAAGAAGGATAACTCATAATAACTTTAAAAAACGCACCTTGTTTGTGCGTTTTTTCTTACTGAAATAGGGCTTTAATTAATAATTTTTATTTTATTAAAAAATGCTCTTCTTATTGAATTAAGTTGAAACTCGTCAATAATTTTTACGGCGTCAAGGGTTAGCTCAACATTCGCTATATCTAATAAATTTAATTTAATACCTTCTAATTCAAAATTAGTAACTAATTTAGCAATATGTTGATCTCTGAATGCAATAGATTTATAATCAATGAATTTTTGCGCAAGCCTAGAAGATGATAAATTTTCTAGATTTTCATAAATATTATCAAGGGTTTGATATTGATCAAGAAGTTTTATAGCTGTCTTAGACCCGACACCCTTAACACCAAAAAAGTTATCGCTTGAATCACCGACTATGGCCTTATAATCAACTACTTGATTAGGGTTAATGCCATAAATTGATTTAAAATTTTTTGGCGTTAAAATAATAATTCCTTCTTTTGTTTTTTTAATTATTGAAGTATATTCATTAATTAATTGATTAAGATCCTGATCAGCTGAAAAAATTATCTTTTCAATCAAGGGATATTCAAAACATACCTTGGCAATTAAATCATCTGCTTCAACCCCTGTTTTTTCTATATTTACAATATTTAAAGATGTAAGTAATTTTCTTATTATAGTCATTTGATTGTAAAATTCATTCGGCATTTTTGCTCGGCCTTCCTTATAATGCTCATATAAATTATGACGAAAAGTTTTTCCGACTGCATCAAATGCTATAAAAATATGCGATGGCGAATATTCTTCAATAAGATTAAACAATGTTCTAAAAAATAATAATATTGTACTTGTTGAAACGCCTTCTGCGTTTGTTAAATAAGTATTATTCTTATTTATTGCAAAATAAGAACGATACGTTAAATAAGTACCATCAATAATTAATATTTTTTGTTTCATTATTTAATTACCTCGTAATTTCTTAAAATAATTTTATTATCTAATTTTCTTATAAATTTAATTTTTACAAGCCTGCGTTTAAGTTTGGATAGCTCAGGATCAACTCTAAACATAAAAGCAACTACTTTAAAACTTGAATCTTGAAAATCAATTCTTTGATATTGTCTACCATTTTTATCATTTCCAACTACTACATTAACGCATTGTACAATCATTACATACTCATTATTAGGTCTTGTATCTATTAATCTATTGCCGTCAATCTCGTAGTTTTGTGTTGTTGAATAATTGTATATTTGGCCAAGCAATTCAATTTCATTTTTTTCAACTATTTGAGTTTCATCTTCATAAACATTTTGTGGTTCACAATTAATGATTTTATCAACAATATCAACCGTATTTTTAAATAAATTTTGTTGTACAAAAACACTAGAATTCGAAGATGAATCAATCTCTTCAAGCATTGTTTTTTGACTTAATTTAAAATTTCGCAATGCATTAGCCTTAATCAATGTCTCTAATGTCGATTTGCCAAATGTTTTAATTTTAAACAAGCTAAAATAACAATGTAAGAAATTTTTATATTGGCCATTTACTTTGCGATCATTAATAATTATCCTTATTATCTCGGGACCAATGCCTTTGATTAAACCTAATGGTAAAATTATTTTATTATCAGAAATTATTGCCTTATTTGTTGAAAGATTTATTTCTGGACTAACAATTTGAATGCCCATGGTTTTTGCTTCATTTGCATATTTTGAAATCGTCGCTTGGGCTCCATTTGAACTTGTAATGCATGAACTATAGAACTCTAATGGAAAATTCGCCTTTAAATAAGCCATTTTGAATGTTAGCATTGAATAAGCGACAGCATGCGATTTATTAAATCCATAATCAGCGAACTTTTCAATATTACTAAAAATTTTATTAGCCACTTCTAAACTATATCCATTTTTAGTTGCTTGTCCAATAAATGAATCCTTAATATCATTCATTTCATCAGCTTTCTTTTTTGAAATAATTTTTCTAAACAAATCAGCCTCTTCGAAAGTCATATTTGCTACTTTCTGAACTATTTGCATAATTTGTTCTTGGTAAATTATAATTCCATATGTATCTTTAACAATTTCATCATATTCCAACGAGATGCTTGGTATTGGTTCTATACCTGATTTTCTCTTTGCATAGCTTGATACATAAGCCATTGGTCCTGGCCTATTCAATGATATAATAGCACTAATATCCTCAAACGTGCTTACCTTAATTTGCTTTAAGGCCTTAATCATTATAGGACTTTCCACTTGAAAAATACCGGAAGTATTTCCTTGTGAAAGAAGATCAAATGTTTTTTGATCATTATAATCAATAATGTCTCAATTGATATCCTTTTTTGTTTTCTTTTTAACTTCATCTTCAATTTGCTTAATTGTCGATAGGGTTCTAAGGCCTAAAATATCCATCTTTATTAAACCAAAATAGTCAAGGTATTCCATGCTAAACTGCGTTTGTTGAAAATTATCAATATTTTTAAAAGTCGGCACAAGCTCCATTATTGGCCTTGATGATATTACAATTCCAGCGGCATGTGTTCCTGTTTGACGAAAGAAACCAGAAATTCGCGACGTTTGGTTGATAACGTTCTTAGCAAAAGAATTATCTGTTGGTTTAATTTGCTGCAAAGCACTAATAAATGCCGTATTTTTATTTGCTTCTTCAAATAAACTTCTGTCATCAGACGAAATTAATTTTGAAACTTGATTTATTTTATCGGAAGATACATCTTTATAAGTTCTCAAAACATCTCTAATCGCAGATTTTTTACCTAGAACAGAAAAAGTTACAATATTAGCAACACATTCATACCCATATTTTTGTACAAGATAATTAATAATTTCATGTCTTTGGTCATCCTGAACATCGACATCAATATCAGGCATTGAAATTCTCTTAGGATTAAGAAATCTCTCAAAAATAAGATTGTATTTTATTGGATCAATTTCTGTAATTCCAAGAATATATGAAACCAACGAACCAGCTGCAGAACCTCTTCCAGGGCCAATTGAAATCCCTTTTTTTCTAGCCCAATTAATTCAATCTTGAATAATTAAAAAATAATCCTCAAATCTTAATTGTGAAATAATTTGAAATTCTTTTAATAGTCTATCCTTATAAGCTTGGTTTTCAAAAAGTGCCTTGATTTTATTATTATTTTTAATTTTTTCTCATATTAAGAATTTTAGATAACCTTTTGAATCAAGGTTTTGTTCGTTTTTAAAAAAGGGCAAATTATATTTATTTTTTTGATGTTCAAAATATATTGACTCAACAAATGCATTAGTTCTATTTACTAATTTATTCATCAAGCCATCTCCATCATCAACATCAAAAAACAAAGTACCATCAAACAATATATTATTTGTCTTATTATTCATTTTATTCAGTAATTCTATAATCATAAAATCCTGAAAATCGACTGTGTTAAAATTATTTACAACCAAAATATTCTGAAAATAAGAACAAAATTCTTTATTTTTTTCAATATCTATGATTGTGAATCCTATATAATAATTCGATTTGTTTATAACATTTTTAGTTAATTTAAAGTAGCTTAAAATAGGGTTTTCTATAATAACAATATCATCTTCAAAATCAAGAATATCATTAAGATAAATTATTTCATTATTTAATAATTGATAAGATAGCTTTTTAAGGATCTCAAAACCTTTTTGATGCTTAGCAAACAAGATAAATTGGTATCATTGGTCATCAATCATTAGTTTTACATCAAGCCCAAAATTAGCCTTAATGTTATTTTCCATGCATTTTTTATTAGCTTCAGCTAAGCTAAAAAAATGATTCTTTTCTGTAAATGCAAGATAATTTATACCACTATTAAGAGCTTGTTTTATTGCTTCATCAACAGTTATTGTACTTTCCAAAAAAGAAAACGTCGTATTAAGATGTAGGTTATTTAATTTCATAGTTTAATTATAAAATAATATTAAGTTTAATTTTAAATTAGAGACATTGAAAAGATATAAAAAAATATTAAATAAAAATTCTATAATAATGATTTTTAAATAAAAATAATAGAATTCAACTTAAATCAAAAAGATATTTTTATAAGTAATCAAAACTAGCCATTTTTAACCCAAAAACAGTTATTTTTTTAAACATTTTCATGTAGAAAACTGAATTTTTTTTATAAATTTTTCTTAAATTTAGATGATAAAGGCTATTAACGATGTCTATAAATTACACTAAAAATACTTAGCCCCAAAAAAACTAATAAAAATGAGACAAAACATTCTCTTAGTCCCATAAAATAATTTTGCTATCAAGTAAAAATGCGTTTTAACATAAATCAATTTTATGCAAAAACAAATATATAAACAAGAGGGGGGATAAAAATGGATCAAATTAAATTTTTGGTTGATAATTCAGCTGATATTTCTTCAAAAGATTTAATTAATTTAAGAACCTTCTATTCTCCTATTATTGGAAGTCTGGGTGTTGCTTTCTATCAACATTTATATGATTTATATAATATAAATAGACTAAAGAAATATGATTTAGCCAAAACTTCAGAATTTCTAGTTATGTCGATAAACCAAATAAAAGATGCTAAAAATAAATTAGAGGGTTTAGGTCTAATTAAAACCCTGCAAGACAAAGATGGCACTTTATTATTTAAATTAATAAAACCACTATGTGCCAATGGAATTGTAAAAAATTCCCTTATCGCTAATTTGTTAAAAAATAAATTAGGTGAAGTTTTATATAATAATTTAATTAAGAATAATGCATTTTATTATTATGATGAAACAGAATTTAATAATGTTTCAAAAAACTTTTTTGAGGTCTTCTCTAGTGAAAAAATTTCTTTGCAGCAGGAAGATTGTTTTGATTTTAAAATTATTAATGAACATGAATTAATTGAAGATCTCACTTCGGAAGAATATATTAGTTACCACACAAGAAAAGAACTCAGTCCATCGCAAATTTTGATGCTAAAAAAAATAAAGTCATTAAATTTTAAGGATAATGCTATTAACAATATAATAAAATATTCAATTTCTATAAATAATGCCATTATATGCAATTACATCCTAAAAATAGCCAATGACTTTGCAAGAAGAAACTTATATGATGCATATTTAATCGATAATGAATTATGTCAAGCTTCTCTAAATAGAAATAATAGCTATTCTTTATTTAGTAAAAAATATAATAATATTAATGATGATTTAAACGATCTACTAACATGAGATGACTAAAAGGAATAAATAATGGAGAAAAAGATTTTTGATTCAATATTATCACCTAATGAAAAAATAAATATTGATGAATTAAGGAATGAAGTTCTTTCAAAGGATTTTATTCAAACAGAAATTAAAAGATTAAACCTTAATGAAAAACAAATAAAAAAGGGTATGGGTATCTTACAAAGATATCATGATTCAGTTATCAAAAATCATAAAAAGCCTGACTATAAGCTGTTTGTTGATATTTATGGTTTTTTGGCTGAAGATTATAGTAATGATAAGGAGATAATAAGAAGCCAACAACTAGAAAAATTCTGATTGACATCAATCACAGAGTTAGATCCAATATTTAAGAAATATTTTCAAAAAAATAACAATTCGTCTGATGTTGTTGCTTTAAAAAAAACAACAAAAATTTTTATAGACTCATTACCTAAAACTATTGCTAGTGAAGATATTAGAGCTAAATTTAGAACAATGATCACCGGAAAAGGCGTTTTTGATTTTAACATTTGATTATGAGGAGCCAATTTTACAATAAGCAATGATATTATTAAATATATAGCCCTAATGAATGTAATTAGCCAAGGCAAGACAGTAGCCTTTTTAAATGCTAATGAACTATATAATTTTCTATCATCAAATAAAGAAGAAAAACAATCAATATGTTATTATTTGAATAATGTTGATGTATTATTCATTGCAAATCTTAGTTTAGGTTTGAAATCCCAATGATTTTTTGACTTATTAATTAACATATTTGAAACGCGTATACAAAAAAAATCACCAATTATTATTTCTTCAACAAAAGATCTTTTGAATAAAAACACAAAATTACTAACTACATATTATTATTCAAAAGATAATGAAAATGATTTAGAAGAAGTTTTTAAGACAATGGTGGCTAATTTCTTTAAAAAAATTGTAATTTCATAAAAAAAGCGTTAAATTGTAACAAAAATAAACCACCTAACATATATAGTAAAATGTTATAGGTGGTTTTATTATTCATGAAATAGAAAACAAAAAAATAGATGTTATAACTACATATTCCAATTTAACAAATAAGCAATTATCCTTGAAAGCAAAATCTTCAATATCAACCAAAAAAGATTAAAACAAAAATTAAGAAATGCTGAATTATGCAAAAAAAGAAGTTAATTTAGCACATGGCAACCAATGAGGCGATAGAAAAAAGATTTACAATAATGATTTAATTATCAATTATGAAAAAATATGAAAGCAAAAAAAATAATTGCTGGAACAAAAAATAGTTCTTGTAATTCATATATGTCTTAGTGTTTGTTTTATTAGAGAATAGCTAATGCAAAAATATCATATAGTCAATTAACAAGAAGACTTACACAAAGCGGTTTTCTAAGTGCTTTTGCTCATAAAAATACAATAAAAAGACAAAGAACTTTTGTAAAAAATATATACCTTATAAGCCAAATATTTTGCCTAAAGAAAAGATTGCAAAAC